>NZ_JBNJLK010000022.1:0-41438 GCF_051195255.1 Falsirhodobacter sp. 1013
CGCATGGCTGCTTCTCCTTTCGATGCGGTGATCCCGTTCAGGATAACACAACGCTGGGGGAGCAGCCGGCACATCCCGATTGTGTCTACAAACTCGGCGCGGATCCTGCGATGACGTCGCGCTGAGATCGGCCTGCGCGCTCCCGTCATGCCACGTGCGGGGCGACCGGGGACCAGTTTTGTCGGTGTGCGGAGGTTCTGGGCGGTTGCGGCGAGGTGGAACTTGTCCTTGGCGCCGTTTGGGCCGTGCAGGCGCAAGCGGCCGAGGCGCAGGATGCGCTTGAGGTGGGCGAAGAGCATCTCGACCTTCTTTCGCCGTTGCGTGCTCTCGAGGTAGGCACTGGTTCCGGCGAAGGCCCGGACCTTGTCGCGGACGACCTCATGGCGGTGGCGGGAGATCGTGCGCGTGGCCTGGTTTGGCGTGCAGCGGGCCTTGAGGTCGCAGGTGCCGCAGTCCGCCTTGCTGGCATAGTGTTTGCGGAAGCCGTTTTCGCCGTAAGCCGGGCGCGCCCTGCCAAGGTCCCGCCAATACTTCTTCAGCTTCCGGTCACCGGGGGCATGTGTGTTCGTCGGCCACAGGATCGAAGGCGAAGACGGTGTTCGGGAAGGTGCCGTCGGTGCGCTCGGTCTTGTCGAAGACGGGGATGTGCTGGGTGATCTCGCGCTCGTCCAGCCAGGCCAGCATTTCGGCTGATCCATAGGCGGTGTCGGCCGCCAGACGTTCCGGCTGCAGATCGAACCGGTCCTTCGTGCGGGCGATCATGGTGCGGGTGGCGCTGACCTCCGCCTGCCGGATCGACCGGCTGGCTTCGACATCCACGATCACCGCGTTGTCGGTGTCGATCAGGTCATTGGTGGAATAGGCGAAGATCGCGGGAGCGTTCATGGCGGCGGTCCATTGGCTCGCCGGATCGCTGCAGGAGACGAACTTCGGCCGCACCTCGCTGGCCGCACCGAAGGCGGCATCGTCCAGTGTCTCCGGATACTCGCGCACGGCGCGGGGTGCCGTCTCCTCGTCGATCTGCCCGCCCTGCCACAGTTCTTGCGACATGGAATACATCTTGCCGGCATCGGCGCGGATCAGGCTCGCGTCGGTGGCGAAGTCGCGGCCGCCCACCAGCCCTTCGGCGATGCCGCGGCGCACGACCGTCTCGAAGACTTCGCGCAGAAGATCGCTGTCGCGGAAGCGCCCGTGCCCATTCTTGGAGAAGGTCGACTGGTCCGGCACCGCCGTGTTCAGATCCAGCCGGCAGAACCAGCGGTAGGCCAGGTTCAGATGGACCTCCTCGCAGATCCGCCGCTCGGACCGGATGCCGAAGCCGTAGACGATCAGCAGCATGCGGATCATCCGCTCGGGATCGACGGAAGGGCGGCCCGTGCTGCTGTAGAACGGCGCGAGGTGCTGGCGGATGCCGCCCAGATCCACGAACCGGTCGATGGCCCGGATCAGGTGGTCCTGCGGGACGTGATCCTCGAGGGAGAACTGCTAGAACAGAGCGCCCTGCGCCACCTGCCGCGATCCCATCATCCCGATCACCTCCACCGCCTACGAGTGAAAGCGCATCAGCCCCAGACCCGCCGATCAACAGGTGCCTTTCAAAACAATCGCCCGGGAGCGGACGTTCCTTCACTGCCTACTTGGAGATACGTCAGACAGAGATGGTGACATCGGGAAGACGTCCGACTATAGGGAAGATCACCAGGGGGTGCCCCGACAAGGGGCTGAGAAACCGCTCGCATCAGCAGCGCGGTGACCCTTCGAACCTGATCCGGATCATGCCGGCGAAGGGATGGGTGACGCGCCTGCCTTTGCCGGCCTCTTTGCGAGGCCGACCAATGTCAAGAACCTGCGGTCTCGCTGCCAGCCAAGAAAGGGCAGCACCATGACCGAACGTTTTACCGAGATGCTCCGACAGGCCAGTGAACCGGCTTGGACGATGGCCGTGCAGCACCGGTTCGTCAGCGAATTGTTCGCGGGAACCGTCTCGGACAGGGTAATGACCTCTTATCTTGTTCAGGATCACCGTTTTCTCGACAGCTTCCTGACGCTGCTCGGCGCGGCGATGGCTTCGGCCGACACGTTCGACGCACGACTTCGCTTCGGGCGCTTCGCTGGCATGGTGTCCGGGGAGGAGAACACCTACTTCCTGCGGGCGTTCGAGAGCCTGGGCGTGGCAGACAAGGACCGGGCCGCCACCCCTGATGCTGAAGCGACCAAAGGCTTCCAGTTGATCATGAGGGAGGCCGCCGCGACCGGCTCTTATCCAGCCGTGCTTGCCGTGCTGAACGTCGCCGAAGGGCTGTATTGGGACTGGGCATCACGTGCCCCGGAGGTATTGCCCGAGAACTTCGTGCATGCCGAATGGATCACGCTTCACAACAATCCCGAATTTCAGCAATTCGTGGCATTCTTGCGCGCGGAACTCGACCGGACAGGACCGGCAGCTCCGGACATCTCCCGCGACTTCTTCCTGAGGGCGGTGTCGCTGGAGCTCGAGTTCTTTGATGCCGCATATGATACGGGTGCGAACCCAGCCCGTTCCTGATCTCGGATGCCGAAAGTGGTCGGTGGCAGGCGGATGTGGTGTCGAGGCTCGCCAGCCAGATCCTCGGTCTGGCCACCTGCCTTGCAGTTGAGGAAGGTTTGCAAGGTCTCTTGGCGGCAATGACTGCAAAACGAAGGCCCTGTAGTATCACGAAGGAAGATTATCGCATTTTACGTATGTCCGCGGGGCAGTTCCATTTCGGGATGCCCCACCGCGCACTTTCTGATGCAAAACAGGAGGCCGCCGTGAGACGTACCTTCACGACCCTGACGAAGCGCGCACGATCGCGCTGCTGCTGCAGGCAAAGACGCCGCGAACACGGATAGCTCAGATCCTCGGCCGTGATCGCTCGACGATCCGGCGGAGATCCGGCGAAACTTGTGGCATGACATCGATGTGCCACAAGCGGACGGCTACTGGCACATGAGCGCACAGGCGCTGGCGGATGCGCGGCGTATACTCGCGCGCCTGCCCGAACTTCGAGACGCGGCCATTGGCCGTCTGCGCGGAGGCTGGAGTCCAGAGCAGATCACCGGACGGCTTCGGGTCGACGCGGATGCCCCGCTCAGACTCTGCCAAGAGACAACCTACCGGCATGTGCAATCCGCCCCCGGCAAGGCTGCTGAACCGGCGCGGCTTCTGCCGGAGCGCAGGCGAAAGCGGAGGTTTCGCTATGCCCGCAAGCCGCGGAACCCAGTTTTCCCAAAGGAGATCAGCATCCACATGCGGCCCGTGGAGGTGAACCACCGCAGCCAGTTCGGCAACTGGGGGGGTAACCTGATGATCTTTGAATGGGGCCAAGGAGACGCCGATGTGGCGACGCTGGTCGAGCGCAAGACCCGATACACGGTCCTGACGCGCAATGCGGGCCGCAAATCCCGACGCATCTTGGACCGGCTGATCCGGGAAATGTCGCCCCTGCCCGCCGAGGCGCGCCGGTCGATCACCTTCGACCGGGGGCTGGAGTTCGTGTCCTGGCGGGAGCTCGGGAGCGGCATGGGCACGAGATCGTGGTTTTGCGATCCTCAGGCGCCGTGGCAGAAAGGGTCGGTGGGGAACATGAACAAGAGGGTCCGGCGGTATCTGCCGGGGATACCACGCTGCTCGGCTGCCGCCGCAGGTCATGTTCGCCTTTGTGGAAGGCCGGATCGACCTGCGCTGGAAGGGTATCTCCCTGCCCCACAGGATCTTCGACAAGGACCAGCAGCGCGTGACCCCCGGCGCGTTTACCGAGAACGAACGCCGCCTTGGCGCCATGGAGCTTCAGCAGACGGCGCCCGAACCGTTGCGGTCGGGCAAGCAAGCGACGGTCTACACCCCGACCGGCCGCCGCAATGATGGCGGGAGTTCCGGGGCGGCAAGGACTGCAAAGCGCAAAGTCGCGGTCGCAGATGGACAGGCGGCGACGTCACCTTGAGCCCATCCGGGGACCGCTCCGAGGCACTTACAGGGTGGGTGCGGCTATTCGATCGTTGCGAGAAGTTGGCGTCGAGATGACCAAAAACATGACGTCGGAGCCGGTGTCGTTCCGAGCTTGATGAGGAGAGTTCGGCGGAATTTCGATCCCGGCGCGCGCTGGCACCGAGTGGGAGGAGCCATCCAATTCCATGGTCAGAGTGCCCGAGAGAACGTAGAAGAACTGCCGGGATGTTGCATGATAATGACGAACCTCGCTCGTGTTCGCCGGCATGCGTTCTTCGATGACAAGCAGATCGTTGCCCGGCACCAGGATCCAGCCGTCGCAGTTCTCCCCCCATGTGTAATGTTCCGCGGCTTGTCTGCTGATCACCATGATGCCCTCCAACGACAGGCGCCGCTTAGCGAAGGATTGCCGCCTGCACAATGATCGCCGGTCGCCCCGGCGCGCCCTTCCCCGACCCCCGCCAGCCCCGTCCCTGCGGCCCTTCATGGAGAGAGCGGGCCGGGGCTGGCTCACCGCTCCGGCCGCCGTCCCGCGACCCTTCTCCTTTGCCGAACCCGCGACGTTTCAACTTGGTGACAACATGCATCCTCGACAAAGGATTCAAGTTCGAACGGCGACCCTGGTGCAAGACCGGCATCTTGCATGAAGGAGGAGTTCACATGCCTGCCCCTCATCTGCATCTGAAAGAGCAGGATGCGGGTTCCTTCGCTGGTATATCACGGACCTTGCCTGATGATGTCTGGCATTCCTAAGGCGGCAGGCACAGCGTAAGATCCGGGTGGCGGTTGTTTTTCTGGCCGATGCCGCTATAAAGTCCGTCATGTTGGTTGACCCAGACATGGACGGTCCCTTGCGGATCGTCATCGACGAGACGGCTCGGACAATACCCCCTCCTCCGCAGTCACAGAACGCGCCAGATGGCGCGGCGCATCTTGCATGGCGCAACGGTTGCCCTCTCAGGGCCTGACACCGCGCCCCCCACGGTCACGACATATCCCCATGACGATGCCTTACGCACCCCAACCTCGAAAGGTCCATTCCGGAAGACCGTATGACTGAATTGAAACCTCCCTTCACCGACCTCGACATCCAAACAGCCAACTCTGGCTTCTATGAAGGATATTCCCTTCCCATCGCGCTGACGGCAAAGATCGCCTTCGCACTGCTGACTGTCTGGGCCTTGCTCCGCCCCGGCAGTGCCGAGGCGATTCTCTCGCTCGTAAACACCGAGATCCTCGGCGTGTTCAACCTGTTCTACATCGTCGCGGTGGGTCTGTTTGCCTGGTTCCTGCTGATCGTGGCCGCGGTTCCGTCCTCCGGGCGACGCAGGTTGGGGAAAGCGGACGAGAAGCCTGAATTCTCTGCATTCTCATGGTTTGCGATGATGTTCGGAGCGGGCCTGGGCGTGGGTCTCATGGTCTATGCCACGGCCGAGCCAATCAACAACTGGGGCCAAAATCCCGAGATCATCAAGGGCAACGTCGCTGCCTACTCGTCCGAGGCGGTCCAGTCCGCCTACCGCTATACCTTCATGCATTACGGCCTGCACGCATGGGGCATCTATGTCGTGACCGGTCTGTGCCTGGCCTATTACGCCTATACCCGTGACATGCCGCTGACGATCCGCACCGCGCTGACACCACTGTTCGGCCGCCAACTGAACGGCACCCTTGGTCATGTCGTCGACATCCTGGGCGTGATCGCCACGATCCTTGGCGTGGCCGTCACCATCGGTTTTGGCATCAGCCAGCTGGTGGAGGGGTTCTATTCCATCTCGGGGATGGAGTGGCTGCTGCAGCCGGGCCAAAACGGAGGCCCGCCGGCGCCTTCGGCCGTAGGCCTGATCGTCGCGCTGGTCGTGGTGATGATCCTGTCGACGCTGTCGGCCGTATCGGGTGTGGGGCGTGGGGTGAAATACCTGTCGAACCTGAATCTCGTCCTGTCCACGGCGCTGCTGCTGGTCTTCGTGGTCTTCGGCTCCTTCGTCTTCGCGATGACGACCTATGGCAGCGCCTTTGTCGACTACGTGCTGCACTTCCCCGCCCTGTCGTTCGGCGCCTATGGCGCCACCACCGAGCTTGGACAGTGGCAGACAAGCTCCACGACCTTCTACTGGGCATGGTGGATCGCGTTTTCGCCCTTCGTGGGCCTGTTCCTCGCGCGCATCTCGCGCGGGCGGACGGTGCGGGAATTCGTGCTCGGTGCGGTCGTGATGCCGTCGCTGGTCTGCTTTGTCTGGATGACCATCCTCGGCGGCACGTCTGTCGATCTGGAGCTTTCGGGCTTGGCGGACGGCGCGATCATCGATGCCTCGTCCACCAACAAGCTGTTCGCGACGCTGCAGTTCATCGTCGGCGATCAGGTCTACGGTATCGTCGCCGTCATGTGCGTCGTCCTGATCCTGACCTTCCTCGTGACCTCTGCGGATTCGGGGCTGCTGGTGATCAACACGATCATGGCGGGGGGCGAGGAGGAGACCGACGTGCGCCACCGCATCGTCTGGGGCGTCCTGCTGACGCTTGTGATCGCTGCGCTGATCCTTGCGGGCGGCGGTGGCCTGGTCGTGCTGCAGAACGCGATGATCATCGGTGCGCTGCCCTTCACCTTCGTGATGGTGGCGATGTGCGTGTCGCTGGGCAAGGCATTGTTCCGCGACCACCATCGCGACAAATGGGCCGATGCGAACGGAATCGAAGCAGACGCCTGACTTGAATTCCTTGCAACCGGGGCGCTCGGCGTTGCGGTAGGAGCAGGCGTTTCGGCCGCTGTCGTCTGCTTCTACTGAACGTCCTGCCGTGAGCCGCATTGACGATGACAACTAAAGGGGAAATCCATGAATGGGGCAGAGATGTTCTTTCAAAACTGGCAAGGCATCCGGCGCACCATCCTTGTTGGCGCGCTCGCCTATGCGATTGCCGGTGGTATTCTTGCGCGTCTCCGGCAAGCGCACGCTGGTAAAGCTCAACGGATTCGATCTGGTCGTGACGGTCACTCGGGGGTCCACCCTGTCATCTATCCTTTGATCGCCGGAATTTGCCAAACTGGTCAGGGTCGGAACCTGCTCTCATCGCGCGGGATGGCGAATTTTGCCATGGGGCGATGAAACTGCATCGGGTTACCGGAAGCAACGAATGCGGCCCGCCCGTCCAGAGCGGAGTGGATCAGCCAGGTTGCCTTCATGATCCTTGAAGGCGACGGCACCATCAGCGTCGGACCGGGCAGGCAGCGGATCTGTCCGCCTGCAAGATGGAATGCGGGGTGAAGGTGATCGACTGCAGGATGAGGATTGCGCTCACCAGAGCGGTCACCATGATCCCGATCGATGATAGCAGCTTCAGGAAGACGTAGTTGATGCTGTCCGACGCGGCCGCGAGCACGAGGATGATCGAGGCGATCCGAAGCGGGGTCATGCACGTCTTCTGGACAGGGTCTTCCACCACACATAGTGCCCTGAAGAGGAAAGCGTCCGTAGGAGATCCGATCCAGCGTAGATCCATAGGTGTCATCCTGAAGAGCCGCTCCGCCTCGCTTGGGCCGCAGGCGTCTTTCATGCCTGAACGCCTTCCGCGTGGACAGGAAGCGACTGGATCGGCCCTTGACGGCTTCAACGCCAGATGCGCTGCTGTCCCAATATCTGCACGTCCATTCACCATCAGGAACTTTCCGATGCCAGCCAAACTTAGCGGTCGTCCTCCCAAGTGTGACGGGATTTGGCCGTAGAATTCACGCAGCCATCTTCAGTGTCTGTGCGGGTGATGCCGAGGCGGCATCTGATGGATCAGGAGAAATGAATGTTCTGGCGGACGACGGCGGGCATCCGGATGGGTCCTGTAAGCAAGATGAGCTTTCTAAGGAGCCGCTTCGAGAAGCCTAGTAGCATATCCTTCCCGAAAGATCGAATTAATTTTATTATCGCGATTGGACACCTTGGTATGATCACCTTGTTCCTCGATCCGTACCATAGCCGTTGCACTTAACATTTCATCATTCTTGGGAGCCGCATGAATCAGATCGGCACTGACGAGACGCCTCGGCCAATCGTGCGCCGCAAGCGCGGCGAAGAGCGGCTGCGCTTGCTGATCGACGCCACGGACGCTTTGGTGAGCGAGCAAGACCTTGAAACAGTCACGCTGCAACAGATCGCTCAGCGCGCCGGCATACCCGTCAGCTCGATTTATCATTTTTTCCCGAACCGTGAGGCGGCCTTCATCGCGGTGGCCAAGCAGCATCTGAAGTGGTTCGACAAGACGATGGGCAGCCGCCTGGTTGCGCCGCCCGAGAGCTGGCAAGATTTTGTCCGCATTCGCCTGCACAGCTCGGCCGACTACCTGAACCAGCATCGTTCTGCGTTACGCCTACTGCTAGGTCGACATATCAGCGACGAGATGCAGCAAGTGAATGCGGCGTCCTATCTGCGATTGGCCCGCGCCCGCCTGGGTGTGCTGGACAGCTACTTCGTGCTGCCCTCCATCGAGGGACTGGATCAGCGGTTCGCCAATGGCGGCCTTATGGCCGATGCAGTTCACGGTCATTCTTTCACGCGTCATGGATACATCACCGAATATTTTCTTGATGAATCAACGCGCGCGGTCGTGTCCTACCTGCGTTGCTATCTCCCAGAATATCTGCCCCGTCGCGCCTGAACGCGTCGCTTCAGCCTGGGGCAGAAAGACACTGTCCTTCATAAGCCGCCCTAACGCCAGCACAGCTGATGCTTTTCTGATCACTCCCCAACAACTTCGCCAATCTGCTTGGGGAACACCAAGTTTCGTTTGCGCGCTCAACTGTCCCATGCCTTTCTCGAATTAATTCGACCATTTGCCCCGGACCGAGTGATGGGGAGCGGATAGCCAGAGCGGCTGAGAGAGGGATAAAAAGCATTGTCGCGTTCCATGCACTTCGTCGGCTATTGCATTGCCGGCCCGACCTGGCATTCCAACGGGGCTTGGAAGCACCCCGAAAGTGATGCCCTTGATGCGCTGAACATCGAGCGTTACGAGCACATCGCCCAGACCTTGGAAAAAGGGCTCTTCGACGGCTTGTTCTTCGTTGATGTGCAAGCCCTGTTCGAGACCTTTGGTGGCACCTGGAATGCCAACATCAAGGAACCCGGCCAGATCTTCCTGCTCGACCCGCTGCCGCTTCTGTCCGCGATGGCACGCAAGACCAAGCATATCGGCCTGTCGCTTACCATCTCGACCGCCTTCCGGCACCCGTTCGACATCGCGCGCACCCTTGCCACCTTGGACCATGTTTCGGGCGGCCGTGCGGCATGGAACGTTGTCACCTCGGCCAGCGGTCTTGAAGCCCAGAACTATGGCATGGACCAGCTGATGGACCGCTCGCTGCGTTACGATCACGCTGACGAGGTTCTGGAAGCCTGCCACGCGCTGTGGGATTCGTGGGACGAGGATGCCATCATTGGCGATCCGATCACGGGCGCTTGGGGCGATCCTTCGAAAATCAAGCATGTCAACTACCAAGGCAAATGGGTTAAGACCCGTGGTCCGCTGACCGTGCCGCGCTCGCCTCAGGGCCGCCCTGTGATCATGCAGGCTGGATCGTCCGAACGTGGCCGGGAATGCGCGGCGCGTTGGGCCGAGGTGGTGTTCACCTTGCAAAACGACAAAGCCTCGATGCAGGAATTCTACCGCGACCTGAAGGGCCGCGTGTCGAATGCAGGCCGTAACCCCGACCACCTGGCCATTCTGCCCGCCACCGATATAGTGATTGGCGAGACGGAGTCGATCGCCCGAGAGAAGCAAGATTACATCAACTCGCTGGCCTCGACCGAACTGGGTCTGGCTGAGATGTCGAACCACATCGGCATCGACCTGTCGAGCTATCCGCTCGATAAGCAGCTGGTGGACATGGAGATCACCCAAGGTTCGCGCGGCGTGATGGATTCCATCATGGGCGGCTCCAAGGGCATGACGCTGCGCGAAGCCGCACGGAACTTCGCTCAAACCCAGTTGGTCCCGCAGCTGGTAGGCACGCCGACGCAAATCGCCGACTACATGGAAGACCACTTCCGCTCGGAAGCCTGTGACGGCTTCATCATCTGCCCGTCGGTCTCGCCGGTGGCCTATGAACAGTTCGTCAAGATGGTGGTGCCCGAGCTGCAGCGCCGTGGCGTCTATCGCAAAGAATACGCGGGCAAGACCTTCCGCGAGAACCTGCGCGCAGGGATCTGAAACAAAGGCTTTTCCCGCATCTCCAAGGCGTCCAGCCCAGGGATGCGGATTGAACAGGCAGCGGGCGAGACGATCGCTTGCTGCACCCCGCCAAGGCGAGAAATGGCGGGCGCTTGAACTGAGAAAACTACGAAAAAACAAAGTTTTCGACAGAGGATTTACCAGATGTTCAAGACCACCGATAATGGCCTGTTCATGCTCAACCGCCGCCAGCTCCTCGCCGGAGCGAGCGCAGGCACAGCCATGCTTGCTGCCCCCTCGATATTGCGCGCGAACACGCTCGAAACCCTGACCGTGTCGAGCTCGGGAGGCGCGCTTGAGGAGGCCTATCGCAAAGCCTATTTCGACACGTTCGAAATGCAAACCGGCATCAAAACCCTCACCGCCCCCTATGCTGACACCGGCCGCGTCAAGGCCATGGTCGATGCTGGCGCCGTGGACATCGATGTGGTGGCACTCGACTCCGGTGAGGCCGCCGTGCTGCAGCGCGCGGGCCTGCTTGAAGAGCTGGACTTCTCGGTGATCGACATCACGGGCGTGCCGGATTGGGCGCATTCCTCGTGCTACGTGCTTTCGGATATCGCGCCGACGGTCATCGCTTGGAACACCAACAGCTTCAGCGCGGAAAGCCGCCCGAAAAACTGGGCCGAGTTCTACGACACCGAGGCTCGTCCGGGTCAGCGCGGTCTGTGGAAATACGCGATGGGCACGCTGGAGTCCGCTTGCTTGGCTGCGGGCGTCGCGCCGGCTGATCTTTATCCGCTCGATCTCGACAAGGCCTTCGCCATGCTGGACAAGATCAAACCGGACCTGACGTGGTGGACCTCGGGCGCTCAATCGGCGCAGCACCTGATCTCGAATGAGGTCGATCTGTCGATGGTTTGGACCGGCCGCGTGCACCAGCCCAAGGTCGACGGCGCGCCTGTCGACTACGGCTTCGAGCAAGCCGTCTGGATGTGCGATGCCTGGGTCATCCCAAAGGGCGCAAAAAACAAAGATCACGCGATGCGGTACATCGCCAACGTCATGCAAGCCAAAAACCAGGCCATCATGGCGCAGAACATCCCCTACGGCCCGACCATAACTGCGGCCCTCGATCTGCTGCCGCCGGAAACTCAAGCTCTTATGCCGAACTTTGGCGACAACGGCAAAGATGCGGTGGTGCAGAACGTCGGTTACTGGTCCGAGCACGGCAGCGAGATCTTCGCGCGCTTCAACGAGTGGCTGGCCGGATGAGCGCCGAGCCTCTCGATATCATCGGAGGGTCGGCGCAACGTGCCGGCCGCCTCGCCCGCCTGCAAGCCGGGCTTTCGTCGAAGGCCTGGCTCATGGTACCTTCGCTGCTTTTGCTGTTCTTTCTTTTCCTCGTGCCGCTGGTCGCCATCATCGGCCAAAGCTTCGCTTCGCCCGATGGGACCTTCGATGCCTATCGCCGCATTCTGACCAGTGGCGGCTCGCTCGCCTCGCTTTTCTATACCTTCCGCGTTGCGGTGGCGGTGACGCTTCTGTCTCTGATCCTTGCCTATCCAGTGGCCTATTTCATCGCCAATGCCCGAGCCACCTTGCAGCTGGTGCTGATTTCGATGGTGCTGGTGCCGTTTTGGACCAGTGCGGTGATCCGCTCGTATTCCTGGCTGGTTATGCTCCAGCGCAAAGGCGTGGTGAATGATGTGCTCCTGGGCGTCGGCCTGATCGACCGCCCACTTCGCCTTGCGAACACCGAGCTTGGGGTTCACCTCGCGATGGTCCAGGTGATGCTGCCGTTCATGGCGCTGCCCCTGATAAATGCCATGCGCAACATCAACCCCGGCCTGATGCTCGCTGCTTCGATCCTCGGAGCCAATCCGCTCAAGCAGTTCCTGCAAGTCTACCTGCCGCTTTCCGGCCCAGGTGTGCTTGCGGGCTCGGCATTGGTGTTCATCACCACGCTTGGCTTCTACATCACGCCGGCACTTCTGGGTGGTGATGGCATGATGGTTGCCGTGATGATCGAGCAGCAAGCGTCTCGTCAACTGGACTGGCCGCTGGCGTCGGCCCTGGCCACGCTGTTGCTGGTATCGACCTGCGTGTTTTTCCTCGTGATCGAGCGTCTGCGCGCCGCCCAAGCTGCATTCCGGAGGCCAAGATGAGTCGCACCACTCCCCATGCCCCGCCCACTGTTTGGAGCGTTACCCGCTGGACCGCCATCGGCTTCACGGTCTTGGTGCTGGCCTATCTTGTCATCCCCACCGTCGTGATCATTCCACTATCGTTCTCAAGCGAAAGCTTCCTTAGCTTCCCGCCCAAGGGCTTCTCATGGCGCTGGTACGAAACCTTCTTCTCGACCATCGATTATCACTATGCCATCGGCAACAGCCTTAAGATCGGCATCCCCTCGGCGGCATTGGCCTCTCTTTGCGGCACGTTGGCGGCCTTGGCCATGGCTCGCGCCAATCTGCCTTGGCCGAAGGTGCTCGCCATGATGATGATTGCGCCGATTATCCTGCCGCAGATCGTGCTGGCGCTAGGCCTTTATCCGCTGATGGTGAAGGTCGGTTTGCAAGGCACCTTGCTTGGCATCGTCTTGGCCCATGCTGTGGTGGCCATGCCTTTGGTGTTCATCTCGGTCTCGGCCAGCCTGCGTGGCTGCCCTGAGCAGCTGGAACAAGCCGCCGCCACTCTTGGCGCCAATGGCTGGAACACCTTCTGGCATGTGACCTTCCCGCTCATCCATCCGGGTATTCTGGTGGGCTTTATCTTCGCCTTCACCTTCTCCTTCGATGAGCTGATCCTGTCGATGTTCCTTACCAGCTCGACCACGCGCACCATGCCGCGCTTGCTGTGGGAGCAGCTGAACTTCCAGATGACTCCGGTCATCACCGCGGCCTCGGTGACTTTACTGGTGTGCACCGTGGTTCTGATCGGGATCGCGGGCTGGATCAACCAGCGCAATGCCCGTCTTGTTGGCGAAAGAAAACATGTATGATGGTAGACATGATGACGACATTTGCCGCAACCGCACCCGTAGGTGAGGTCCACGGCGCCCGCGTGGAATTTCACGAGATAGCTAAGGATTACGGCACGACGCGGGTGCTGCAGAGCACGACTTTGACCATCGAGCGGGGAGAGCTTTTCGCGATGATAGGGCCTTCGGGCTCGGGTAAGTCGACGTTGCTGTCGATCCTTGCGGGTTTCGTGCTGCCTTCGGAGGGCCAAGTGCTGCTCGACGGCCAAGGTATCTCGACCACGCCGCCCTATCAGCGCAATATCGGCATGGTATTTCAAAGCTACGCCTTGTTCCCGCATCGCACCGTGGCCGAAAACATCGCCTTCCCGCTGATAATGCGAAAGCTGCCCAAGACAGTGATCAAGCAAGAGGTCGAACGTGCCCTTGTCATGGTACGCCTCGAGGCCATGGCGAACCGCCGTCCCTCGCAACTATCTGGTGGTCAGCAGCAGCGCGTGGCACTCGCGCGGGCCTCGGTTTACAAGCCGCGCCTGCTGTTGATGGATGAGCCGCTTGGCGCCTTGGATAAAAACCTGCGCGAAGAGATGCAGGAAGAAATCAAGGCCTTCCAGCGTACGCTTGGCGTAACCATGGTTTACGTCACCCATGACCAGCAAGAGGCCGCTTTTCTGGCTGATCGTCTTGCCGTGCTGAACCAAGGCCGTCTCGAGCAAATCGGCAGCCCTCGTGATCTTTACGACACGCCGACCACCGCTTTCGTGGCAGGATTTCTTGGTGAGATGACTATGATCGAGCTGGCCGAGCACCCGCGCGCTTCCACCGAAGGCCATGGCATGGCCAAGGCGCACAATGGGCCCGAAATCAAAGTACCGCTGCCCAAGCGCAGGGGCTCGCGCCACAGACTCTGTATCCGCCCCGAAAATATCCGCCTCGGCCAAGCGGCCCTGGACTGTGACAACAGCTTCCTGGCCACGGTGGAAGAGTCGCTCTTCACCACTGGCAGCTTCCGCTACAAGCTGAAGCTCAAAGGTACCGACACCGGGCTGATGGTGCGAGTGCCCTCGCATCCAGGTGACTGTCTGCTGGCCAAAGGCTCGGATGTGCCGATCGGTTGGAACGTCAACCAGACGGTCACTCTCACTGAAGGTTGACCCTTCACATCTTCCAACGTGACGCAGCCACAATGCCTGCTGCTCGCCACCTTGAAGAGTGGGGCCACTTCATCCACCACAACATGTTTCTCTGCACCGCCTATGGCATCGCAGATCGAGCGCGCGCTGGAGATATCCGACACCACCATGGCTGAGATCGTGGCTCTTGGTGACGCGCGTCACCGATCACTCGTCCTGGCCCGCGCTGGCTTCTTCTAAATAGGTAAATTCCATGTCCTTCACCGATACCGTCATCGATGCCTACCGCGCACGTCTTGCCGCCTTGCAAGCTGGCGCCGATACCAACCCTTGGGTCAAAGGTATCGCTTGCTCTTTTGGGGAATATACGCCCCTCTATGAGGCGCGGGTGCCGATGCTGGACCAAGGCTTTTTGCGGTCGGATCTGACCTATGATGTACCCGCGATCTGGGACGGGCGCTATTTTCGCCTTGATGACCATCTGGACCGCTTCTTTGCAAGCTGTGCGAAACTAAAGCTGCTCTCACCGATGCCACGCGACGAGATGCGGTCGCGCCTGATCGAGATGGCGAAAGTCTCGGGTATTCGAGATGCCTATGTGGTGATGATCACCACGCGCGGCTTCAACAATGTACGTGCCACCTCACCCGAGGATTGCGCCAATCACACCTATCTGATGCTGATGCCCTATGTCTGGATCATGGACCCAGATACCCAGGCTACGGGCGGCAAGGCGGTGGTCACCCGAAGCGTGCGCCGGACCCCGCCCGGTGCGATGGACCCTACCGTGAAGAACCTGCAATGGGGCGACTTGACACGTGGCTTGCTCGAGGCACGCGAGCGGGGCGTTATGTATCCGATCCTGACGGATGGCGATGCCAATGTCACCGAAGGCGCGGGTTACAATGTCGTGATGCTCAAGGGCAAAACCCTGATGACCGCGCGACGCGGCGTGCTTGAGGGCGTCACCCGCAAGACGGTGATGGAGATTGCCCGTAATCTGCAGTTAGATGTGCAGTTGAGCGAAACCCCGGTTGAAGCACTTTACGAGGCGGATGAGCTGTTCTTTTGCTCTACTGCCGGGGGCATCATGCCGATCACCGAACTGGACGGTGCGCCGGTCGCTGATGGCCAAGTCGGGCCGCTCACCCAACAAATCTGGGCCGAATACTGGCGCTTGCACCACGATGACACGCTCAGCTTCGAAGTGAGTTAACCGCCATATCATGCCCGCTCAAAGCAACCCTCGGGCGTTACGCAGCCGAGCTGCGCATGCCTGCTAATCTCAGGCAGTTTCTAGGTGTTCTACCCCGACATCTTCTGGATCGGGTTCAGGATGAATCTGTCCGGCTCTTCTGTCCAGATCTTGCAGCAACGCCGCCATCCTCGGCGCGCACCTCTGCGGCGACGCGCAGCACGCCCCCCGGATGGCCGACCCGCAGGTCGTAGATCCCGCGCGCCTGCCCGAGATCGGCGACGGCCTCCTGCACCAGCGTGCCGGGGATCCCGGCGGCCACGGCGGTTCCGGCGGCGCCTGAACCCGGGTAGGCCTTGGAGAACTCGTAGCGTGCCAGGGAGCGGGCGGAGAGATCATGGTCGCCAACCGCCACCGCCTGACCGTTGGTCGCACCATAGGCCATCGGCGGGGCCACCGCGAAGATCAGCGGGTTTGTGCTGACCCGCAGCTCCTGATCGGCATCCGGGCCGGTGATGAAGCCGATATGCGCCGACACCGCCTTGCGCACCGCTTCCAACCGCCCGACCAGCGCCAGATCCGCCTGCATGTCGTAGATCGAGGCCGAGGTGTCCATGCCGATGTCGCCAGCGCGGACAAAGAACAGCAGGTTGGCCATGTCGATCACGCTGACTTCCAGCGGGCCGAGGCCCGGGATGTCGACCCTGTCCACCGCATTGCCGGTGGGCAGCACCGAACCGCCAAGCGCCGACCCGGCGAAATCACCGAAATCCACGTCGATCCGTGGACCTGTGCCGGGCACGCCGCCGATGACGAAATCGCCCTCGACCGCCGGGAAGCCGTCGCGCATCGGCACATGGGTCACCAGCCGTCGGCCGGTGTTGACCTGGTGCACGTTGACCTGCATCCGGCCGCCCTCCATCCTCCCGGCCCCTGTCAGCGCGCCGTAGAGCGCCGCGCCAGCGGAAAGATTGCCGCAGTTCGCCTTCCAGTCGACGCGGGGCAGCTCGGTGTTCACCTGACCGAAGAGATAGTTCACGTCGCAATCCGCCCGGGTCGGCGCGCCCATGATCGCCACCTTGCTGGTCAGCTTGTCGGCGCCGCCCAACCCGTCGATCTGCCGGCGGTCGGGCGAGCCGAAGACCCGCAGAACGATCTCGTCCCGCGCAATTCCGGGCTCGGGCAGGTCGGCGCGGTCGAGGTAGATCCCCTTGGACGAGCCGCCGCGTATAATCCGGGTGGGAATGGAGCGCATGTTGAGGGCGGGCAGAACGGGCATGAGATCCTCCTGGGGCAAGTCCGGACGAAACATCCGAGCAACGTTCATCCGGCCAGAACAGCCTGCCCGTCACGGTGATGACAGCGACTTAAAGTCAGGCAGGCGCAGCCAGAGTTCGGCCCCGATGTGCGAGGGAATTCGCACTAAGGCTTGTGCACTGCTCCCCAACCTTGGACCGTCGGATACTGGAGTTTTCCGGCTTGGTCATGGCGACGGGCTGGCTGCGTCGCCAAGATATTGCAGGGCGATCGGGACGTTATATCCGATCGCGCTGTGGGGTCGGTCTTCGTTGTAGTGTCGACGCCATCCCCCGCCGCACCCTTCTTCTGACCACGCTTGCCGCCCCGGCGCTGGCCACGACGCCGCGGTAACATCTGCATCGAATTCGTCGGCGAAGTTGGGCTTTACATACAGACCCTTGATCCGATTGCCCGACGTCCCGGGACGCGGGATCGTCGTAGTAATCCCCGCCGCGTGGCAGATCAGGATCTACCGTCCGCTGAAGTAGCCCTTGTCGGCCAGCACATGCATGGGGTCGTGATGAAGCGCATCCTCGGCCGCCCGTGCCATCGGCACGAGCAGATCACGGTCATGGCCCTGATTGACGGCATCATGAGGTATTTCGAGGCCAGTTCTGACCGGGGTACTCTCTCCTCAGGGCTTCCAGCGCCACGCGCGCCTCGAAGCCGCGTCATGGTTCTTGCGCTGTGCAAAGATATTGTCTTGCGTTACGATTCAACTGTCGCAACCTTGTTCATCCACAGGTTGCAGGCCATGCTTTCAGCAAACAGCGCGGAGCAGGGTCGACGCTACTATTTGCGTAGCGGTAGACCGTCGAAACCTCGATACGCGATGGTTGCGAGGCTGGCCACCCCGCCGCTGGAGGAAGGCCAAGGGGGAGAGAATTCAATGAGACATTACCAAATTGTGGGAGCTGCAGTGCTGGCATCAGGCATGGCACTGCCTGCACTCGCGCAGGACAGAAGCGTGACGATCGTGCTTCCTCAGACTGTCGATATCGTGGACCCATGTATGGCGGCGCGCCAGACAACGGGCCGTGTCGTATCGGAGAACGTCAACGAGATGATGGTCGAATTCGATTACGTCAATGGCGGACTGAAGCCCCGCCTCGCGACCGGGTGGAGCCAGATCGATGATGACACGTGGCAGTTCAAGCTGCGCGAAGGCGTCAGGTGGCATGATGGCACTGAATTTACGGCCCAAGACGTGGCATTCACGCTGACGCGCAACAAGAACCAAAACCTGACTTGCGAGGTTGGCGGCAAGTTCGGCGCTATGGAATTCACGGTTGAGGCATCAGACGATCATACGATCAACATCACGACGAACCCGCCTTCGCCGATCCTGCCGCTTCTGATGTCGATCATGCCGATCACTTCGGCTGCTGTGACTCCCGAGAACGAGTTGACCCGCAAGCCGATCGGAACTGGCCCCTATATCTTCGAGACGTGGAATGTCGGCCAATCGATCATCTTGAAGCGCAACCCCGATTATTGGGGCGAAGAGCCCGAGGTCGAGCACGCCATGTATGTCTGGCGCAATGACAGCGCCGTCGCTGCCGCGATGGTCGAGATCGGCGAGGCCGACATCGTGCCGTCACTTGCCATGCAGGATGCGAACAACCCCGATACCGACTTTGCCTATCCAAACGCGGAAACCACCTACATGCGGATCGACACGCGCACTGCGCCCCTCGACGATATCCGCATCCGCGAGGCATTGAACCTCGCCATCGACAAGGAGGCCTTCATCGGCACCCTGCTGCCCACAGAATCGCAGATGGCAAGTCAACTCGTCGTGCCGACCACCATCGGCTACGACAAGGAAATGGAGCCTTGGCCGTTCGACCCAAAACGTGCGACCGAACTGGTCGAAGCTGCCAAGGCGGATGGTGTTCCGGTGGATACCGAGATCCTGATTGTCGCCCGCAGCGGGGTGTTCCCCAATGTCACCGAGACGATGGAAGCCATGATGGCCATGTGGAAGGACGTCGGTCTGAATGTCAGGCTGCAGATGAGCGAAGTATCCGTCCACAACACTTACTATGTTCGTCCCTTCAATCAGGACGGCGTGCCCACCCTCCTCGGAGCGATGCATGACAACGCAACGGGCGATCCTGTCTTCTCCGCTTACATCAAATATGCATCGGGCGGCATCCAGTCGGTTCTCAATGATCCTGAGTTGGACCAGATGATCGCCGATGCGACGACAGCCACAGGCGATGGCCGGTCCGCAAGATGGGCAGAAGTGTTCCGTGTGGCGGAGCGTGACATCATTGCGAGTGTGCCGATGTTCCATATGGTCGGCTTCACCCGGGTGTCGCCGCGTCTGGACTACAAGCCGACGATCGCGGCGAATTCGGAACTGCAACTGGCGCAGATCAAGTTCCGGTAGTTCGGGGAGGTTTCAAACCGTCACTGCCTGTCCGTTGCTGGTCACGAACCCGCCCCGCAGAAGCTAATCGAACTGTTGTCATCAACCGGAAAACGGCGCGGGTTCGACAAAGTAGAAGTGTCGCGGCAGGGTACCTGCGCAGCTTCTGCTGCCCCGAAATCATGCCGATGCGTTCCATCGACCCTCCAGCCCCCGAAGCCCTGATCTAGATGGAGTGTGAGTTGGCGCCCATCGTTCAATGTGATCGTCAAGCTTCTGCCATGATCCATTTGCGACTTTGAAAGCAGGTTGACCTGCGCCCCAGTCAACATCTGCCTCATAACTTCGCGTCGCGTGGTATCGGAGGGGAAGGTGTCGTGCTGGAACCGGGGTGCGTCCCGTGACTTGTCAGCTACCGCCAGGGTAATCTCCATGCGAGCCTCCGCCGCACCTGGCGCGGATTTTACCACCTTGGCCAGAAGCCGCATCGTATAAGGCACCAGCAGATAGCGGCCGCTATAGGCAAGGCTGCGCACCCCAATAGATTGCATCGCCGAGATGTCAAGAGGCGCCTTGCCGTTCAACCAGGACCAAAACCGGCGGCCGAAACCGGCGACGGGTCCGTCCATAGCCGTGCCTACCGTCAGAAGATGGGCATTGCCCACGCCAAGTTCGATCAGCTTCTGCACCGGCGTTGTTGCAGAACTGGGGCTGCCGGAGGATTCACGCGGCTGGCCTGGTAGGGTAAGCGTCTCGACATGAGCAAACCCGAAGCTGCCCGTTACCGCACGACGAACTGGTCCTCCTATAATGAGGCGTTGAGGCGGCGCGGATCGCTGCTGATCTGGCTGGACAAGGACATGGTCTGGCTGGCCACCAGAGCGGGGCGTCCAGGTCGTCCGCCGGTGTTCTCTGATGCGGCAATCCAGTTCTGCCTGATGGTGAAAGTGCTCTTCGGCCTGCCGCTGCGGCAGACGACCGGGATGGTATCCAGCGTCCTAAAGATGGCGGGTCTTGACTGGCCGGTGCCAGACTTCTCCACCCTGAGCCGGCGGCAGAGATCTCTGGTGGTCGACATATCCCACCGTCGTGCAACGGGGCCGCTGAACCTTCTGGTCGACAGCACCGGGATCAAGTTCCTTGGCGATGGTGATTGGCTGGCCCGCAAGCATGGCACACGCCGCAGGCGCCAATACCGCAAGGTTCATCTGGCGATGGACACGGCCACCGGCAACATCCGGGCGGTGGAGTTCACCTCGAGCCGCGAAGGCGACAGCCCGGTGCTGCCCGACCTGCTGAGCCAGATCCCGCCAGAGGAGCAGATCGGCACCGTGACCGGCGACGGGGCCTTCGACACCCGCCGGTGTCACGCCGCCATTCTGGACCGAGGCGGCACGGCCGTCATCCCGATCCGTCGGAACGGACGCCTCTGGAAGGAGGAATGCCCGGCCGCCCGTGCCCGCAACGACATCCTCCGGGCAACCAAGCGCTTCGGTCGGGCCAACTGGAAACCGTGGTCCGGCTATCATGTCCGAAGTCGGATCGAGGCCAGAATGCGCTGCCTCGAATCCTTCGGCGAGCGGATCGCCCCAAGAGACCCCGACCGCCAGACCGCTGAGATCCACATCCGCATCGCCCTCATGAACCGCTTCAGCGCACTCGGCACCGCCGAGATCGAACGCGTGGCATAAGGTCAGCGGGGTCAGGGGACATCACGCTTCAACCCCGAGTTCTGCAACAACGCCCATTGGGCAGCTGGTCTGGAACCGGCAGAGGTTCGTGAAGGACCCCGAGACCGGCAAGCGCCAAGCGCGGCCGAACCCACCCGAGGCGTGGATCACCGAACAGGTCCCCGAACTCCGCATCATCGACGAAACGCTCTGGCAGAGGGTAAAGGACCGGCAAGGGGCGATCCGCGAGGCAATGAACCCGGCGGGCGTCAAGATGGAGCGTCCCGACATCGGCCGCGCGCGGCGCCCGGAATACCTGCTCTCAGGTCTTCTCACCTGCGCGTGCTGCGGTTCGGGCTACTCGCTGCTGAACCACACCCGCTACGGCTGCAGCGGCGCACGGAACAAGGGAGCGACCCACTGCACCAATCGGGCGACCATCACGAAGGAGGACGTCGAGGCACGGGTCCTCGGCGGCCTGCGCGAGCGGCTCCTGCATCCCGAACTGATCGTGGCCTTCGCGGAGGAATATCGCCGCGCCTTCAACGCAGCCGCCGGCAATGCCGAAGCGGATCGGGTCAAGGCAGAGCGCGAGCTGGCGAAGATCGAGACGAAGATCGCGAGCCTGCTCCGGGCGATCGAGGACGGCATGTATTACCCGTCGATGAAGGCGAAGATGGACGGGCTGGAAGCCCGGAAGATCGAGTTTGGCCAAACGCTGGCGGACCGCCCCGAGCCCCCTGCCCTGCGGCTTCACCCGAGCCTTGGCGCACGTTATCGGTCGGAGATCGGGCGCCTGTCGGAAGCGCTTCAGGCGCCGAGCATGAAGCGTGAGGCGTCGGAGATCCTGCGGGGTTTGATTTCGGAGGTGCGGATGATCCCGAAGGTGGGTGCGCCGGGCGGACACCGCATGGAATTGGTGGGCGACTTGGCAGGCATCCTGCGCCTTGCGGAAGACGGCGTGTCGGCCGCCCTTCAGGTCCGGGGCACCATGCACGAACCCAGAAAGCCCCGACGGTGTGTCGGGGCTGCTGACTCTTCGGAGTCTGTGTCGATGGTTGCGGGAGCCTGCAGCCGCAGTAACCTACCTCGGTTGTCCGCGATGGTCTGATGTTCATGAACTCCCTCTAATCCTTGAACAGCTTAGGGGGAAGTTCTAGCGACTGCTTGGCGTCTAGAGTGTGAAACCGTGCGGTCCCCCCGCCCATGCCTTTGCCAAGCTCTTTCCGATCGAATTCATGACCATTTCAGGCGATCCACAGTATGCCAAGGCTGAACGCTTGCGAGGATGGGCAGCCGTCAAGCATGGACCCAAACACCACCGGACGTCACTGCGACTGGACACGCAGGCTCTGGGGATCCGTCGTGATCTCCCAATAAGGTGGTGCGGAAAGGACCAGCTCCTTCAGGTCAGCAGGACGGTTTGCGCCATCAACCTGAGGCTGACCAAGAACGGCAGCCTTGGCGAAGGCGACGAAGCGTTCTCCCACCAGCCTCATGTTTTCCGGATGCTGGGTCGAAAGCGCATGCGGTCCATGAAACACGAAGATGTCTTTGGGTTCCTGCGCGTTACTATAGGCGGCAAAGGATCCCTCCAGCCCTTCGACGTAATCCCACGTTCCCCGCACGATCTGAAGTGCAGGCCATTTGCCAACATTGGCAAAGACATCCGAGTCCACGTAGTAGGTCGTATCAAATTCCGTCCGCAGCGCCGCTTCGACCATATCATGCCCCGCCACGCGGTATCCCAACCCGGCCGTATTCGGGCCATAGAGGATCGCGCCCTTGATGTTCGCATTCCCGATCGGCGGCGCACAGGTCCCACCTGCGCCATTCCGGTCGCAGTTTTCGACGAAGTTCTTGTGCATGGCCCACGCGGTGGCATAGGAGCCGCGTGAATATCCACCGATCACGACGGGCATCGCGGCAGGGTCGGCGCCGGCCATGACCGCGTTCGATGAGTCCATACCTGTCAGCAGGTTTCCGTCCGGCGTCAGGACACGCAACCCTTCGCCCGATGCAAGCTGCTCCAGCTCTCGAAAGATGTCATTCGCCTGTTCGGCCGTATCGTAGCCGTGGACACCGCCTGAGATTCCGTTGCCGCGCCGGTCAGTGATCAGCACGTCGAAACCAGCCGCATGCAAAGCATGGGCGAAACCGCGCCAGTGCCGCATTCCCGGTTCTTCGGATGCGCCGTTGCCACCCTGCACGAAGCCCTTCGTCTCCTCGTCATAAACGACGCCTTCGAAACCCGGCTCGTCAATCGCGGTGATCTCGTTTCCGCCGCCATTGTTCAGGATCACGAGGGCGCGCCGGAGAGGTTCCGCATCGTGCGTCACCCCTGCCCCTACGAGATACCAGCCGCGAAGCTTGATATCGTCCGTCTTATCCAGCTGACGCTGTTCATAGGCAGTCGGGGGAACGGTGAATTCGACGGTATAGGTATGCTGTTCTGCCTGCCCGATCGGTTCGGCATAGGGCTTTTCTGCAAAGAACGCAGGGCGACGAATGCCTGCAAGGTCGACGTCTCCCTCCTGATCGATCTTGCCGATCGAATTGAGAGTGCCGGTATCTCTTGGTTCGAACTTGGCAAAATTCTGCGCGCCTTTTCGGGCTGCGGCCGCACAAGCCTCGTCCAGTTTGCAATCTTCCCAGCGTTCACGGATCCGCGCGTCCGTAAATTCCTCGACATAGAAATTCTCGCCCGCGAAATCTGCAGGAACCAGCTGATTGGTCGGCATGAAGGGCTGGCAGATGCCAGCATCATCGCCGTAACCCGGCATGTCGGCATTACGGTCGAAGTTGACGCGCGCCCGACACTCCGGCTCAGGCGTGCCGGAGTTGACGAGGCCAACATCCTGAGCGTGGATCAGGCCCGCGGTCCCGACAGTTGACAGAATGGCGGCAAGTGCGACCTTGAACATGTCTTCCCCTCCCTTGTTCACGTGGAGCATGTGGATGAAACGAATAGGCAGATGTCGAAATAGAGAGGCGTTGATGCGGTCATATCGTGGCTGTCGTGTAGGCAAACTAAGTATCGCGCATATGGGATCCGGCATCGGTTCATGCGTGACGATGACGTCTTATCATTCCGGCCGGATATGCGTTGGAGCGCAAGCTGGATCGCGCCCGACCGATCTGCACGACTGTATTGCCTGTCCCGGCAGATGTGAAAGCGTCCGGTGGCTGGCGGCAGACGCCATGTCTGCCGCCAGCCGGACTGGTATTTCGTCTCAGGTCCCGGCCGGAATGACAGCCAGCTTGATCCGCGACGGCCTCTTCGCCCCCATGTGAATGGTATTCAGGGCGATTTGACGCCGTCTGCTTGTGCCTTCTGGTTCACCGGTGTTCGGATTCACATCATACTTCGGAAAATTCGACGAGGAGATGTCGAGCCGGATGCGGTGTCCCTTCTTGAAAACGTTGGCCGTCGCGAAAGGGGTGATCGAGATGCGGAACGTCTCGCCGTTTGTCACCAGCTCTGGCCTGTCGAAGCCGTTGCGGTAGCGGCAGCGGAAGATGCCGTCCGTGATGTTCAGGGCATAGCCGCGCGGATAATCTTCGCACGGGGGATACACGTCCACAAGCTTTGCGGTGAAATCGGTATCAGGCGCGTCGGTCGACACCCAGAGCTCTACCTCCACAGGCCCCGCGACGGCGGTGTCCTCGGCCAGCGGCTCCGTCTCGAAGGACAGCACGTCAAGGCGAGCATTCAAGGGCATTCCCGGGCGGGTGCAGCCGTAGAACTCTTCAGCTTCCACCTGATTGAAGCCGCCGCCGGTGAAGATCGGCTCGCCCGAGGTCAGGGATCCACCGATGGTCGGGACCGGATGGGCGGGATCATAGTCGTAGCTGATCGTGCCTTGAGCTACTGGATCGCGTGCAAGTGACATCTGCGGCGTCAGATACAGATCAAGAGGCTGCGCTTCGGGCAGCGGCCAGTCGGTGCTTTCGATCCACCGGCCGCCGTGGTTCAGATTACCCGCTGCGGTCTTGCCGCCCGGTCCAGTGCCCATCAGGAACAGGTGCACGCGCCCTGCTTGTTGGGCAGACTGGTCATCCTTCAGCCAGCGCAGGAACCACTTCTCGCGATAGGCGAGCCAGCTTTCGTCGATCTGGCCATCGAAGGTCGCCTCCGGCCCGAAATCAACATCTCCGAACAGGCTGCGGGACCGGTTGCCATGCGTCCACGGGCCCATGATCAGCGCCAGTGGGCGGTCGGGATCGCCCTTCAGACCGGTGAAGTTCTCCAGCGTGGTGTGGACATAGGCGTCATACCAGCTCGACATGAAGATCGTGGGCACCTTGGGGAACACATCGTAATAGCCCGCGGCGTAGATGCCGACCTTCTTCCAGAAGTCGTCGAAGGTGCCGTTCTGCCACTGCTCCAGCAGGTAATCCTCGTATTCCGGGTTCCACCGGACGGGAGAGCGGCCCTTCGTCCAAGGCATCGCGCCAAACCAGTCGTGCAGGTTTTCGGCCTCGATGGCGCGGGCGGCGGTGGCATCGCCCGCCTCGATCCCGCGGTGATAGGCCCAGGTGGCCTGTTTCATCTCGAAGGCTCCACCCTGCCGGATGCCGCAGGTGAAGGCGTTGGAAAAGCCACCCGAATCCACTGCCATGCAAGTAAGCCCGGGTGGGTTCAGGCAAGCCATCGCCATCTGCGTATGCGCATCATAGGACAGGCCCATGGTGCCCACGCGTCCATTCTGCCAAGGCTGGGACGCGATCCATTTCATCGCGTCGAAACCGTCCTCTCCTTCGGACAGGTATTTGGTGAACACGCCCTCGGACTTGTAGCGGCCCCGGCAATCCTGCCAGATGACCGCATAGCCCTTGCGGGCCAGATAGATCGCGAGATTGGGGCGTGACATCGGGGTCGGGGCGTTCACGCTGAACTCGGTGCGTGGGGTGCCCGACTTGTCATAGGGGGTGCGCTCGAAGATGACCGGCAACGGTGTCTCGACGCCGGCGGGGCGGTAGATGTCGGTGGCCAGATGCACGCCGTCGCGCATCCGCACCATCACGTCGCGGTGGACGACGACATCATCGGCCACGGGCGTGGCCGACGCGAGGGTCAGGGTCTCGATCTTCACTCTGCAGCGCTCCGGACATCGCTAGCGACGGTGCGCTCAGCCAGGTTGGGGATGAAGTCGATCTCGGTGTTCGAGGCCCAGTAGACCTTCTGGAAATACAGCGGAACCAACGCCTGGTCTTCCATGGCGATGCGAGTCGCGGCCGCCAGCTTCTCGTTGCGGGTGGTGGAGTCGAATTCCTGCATTGCGTCCTGCAGCGCCTTGTCGAAGTCGGCGTTGCTGTAGCGGGTGCGATTGAAGCCGCCCGTGCCCTCGTCCGCATTGTAGGTCTGCAGGAGCGAGCGCAGGTTGGCCTCGGAGTTCGGGGTGGAGGAGCCGAGCGAGAAGACGAAGGCACCGTATTCGCCCTTGGAGGCGGCGGCGGCATAGACGTTGTAGGACAGCGTTTCCACCCCGTTCACCTTCAGCCCGCCGCGTGCGAGCATCTGACCGAGGGCCTGCGCCAGATCGCCGTCTCCGGGGAAACGGTTGTTCGAGGAGTAGATCGTGATGCCGAAACCATCCGGATAGCCCGCCTCAACCAACAGGGCCTTCGCCGCTGCCGGATCGGCAGGCACGGCCTTCAGGTCCTCGGCATAGCCGCCCAGCACCGAGGGCACGATCTGCGCCGAGGCCACACCAGCGCCGCCGAGAATGCGGTCGATGATCAACTGACGGTCGATCATCATGGAGACGGCCTTGCGCACGCGCGCGTCGTCGAAGGGGTTGCTGTCAAGCGGCGCGCCTGCGAGATCCGTCACTCCGGGCGCGCTGTCGCGCATCGACAGGCCAAGATAGATCAAACGTCCCGATTCAATCCCGTAGACCTTGATGTTGGTATTGCGCTCAAGTGTCGCCACATCGGACGGGGACACCGCGTCGATCAGGTCGACAGAACCTGACAGGAGTGCAGCCGAGCGCGCAGCATCATTGGTGATGAAACGATATTCGACGGTGGCGAATTCCGGCTTGTCGCCCCAGTAATCGTCGAACCGCTCGATCGTGAGGGATTCCGCAGGTTTCCATGACACGAAGCGGTAGGGGCCGGTGCCGATTGCTGCTTTGCCCGAGTTGAAGTCGTCCAGCGTCGCGCCCTCGGCCGCAGCCTTGGAGATGATGAACACGCGGCCCACCTGCTCCATCAAGGCGGGGTTCGGGGCCTTCGTGACGATGCGGATGCTGTGATCGCCGGTCTTTTCCATCGAGGCGATGGAGCTGACGTTATCGGTGAACGGCGCGGGGCTGTTCGGAACCTCGTCCGTCCGCTCCAACGAGAAGATCACATCATCGGCGGTGAACGCGGACCCGTCGTGGAACGTCACGCCCTCGCGTAGGGTTATGTCCCAGGTCAGCTCGTCCGTGTTGCTCCATTCGGTGGCCAGCGCGGGGTGCATCTGCAGGTTCTCGTCGGTGGACAGCAGCGTGCCGAAGATATTGTCGGCCGTCATCTGATTGTTGCCGGTGCGCGAGAACTGCGGGTCGATCGCCGACGGCTCGGTCGAGCGGCCGATTACCAGATCCTGCGCCATCGCCGTCAAGGCGGTCGAGGCGAGCATCAGCCCCGCAAGGGCAACGTTTCTGAAAAGCGTCATCGTTGTCAGACTCCCATGGTGTCGGTTTGCGTGAAGCGCGGGCGTTCGCCCATATCGTTGAGGTGGCAGGCAGAGTGCCGCCTTGCCCCGAGATCGCGCAGCGCCGGGCGTTCCGTGCGGCAGCGGTCCATGGCGAAGGGGCAGCGGGGGTGGAAATGGCATCCCGGCGGCGGGGCGAGAGGCGAGGGTATCTCTCCCTTGACCGGACTGAAGGCGCGGTGGCGGCGGTCGATGCGCGGCACTTCGGACAAGAGCGCTGCCGTATAGGGGTGGTTCGGTTCGGCGAAGATCGCGGCGGTCGGACCGCTTTCGACGATGCGCCCCAGATACATGATCACCACCCGGTCCGAGATGTGGTGCACCACGCTCAGATCGTGGCTGATGAACAGGTATGTCAGGTCGAATTCATCCTTGAGGCGGATGAACAGGTTCAGCACTTGCGCTTGAATAGAGATGTCGAGCGCCGCGATGCTTTCGTCGCAGACAAGGAATTGCGGGTTCACGGCCAGCGCACGAGCGATCCCCAGGCGTTGCCGTTGACCACCGGAAAACTGGTGTGGATAGCGGTCACGCATGGACGGATCGAGGCCGACCGTTTCCAGCAGACGCGTGACCAGCGCCTCTTTTTCCCCGCGCCGGATCAGGCCATGCGCAAGGGGGGCCTCGCCGATGATCTCCGTCACCTTCTTGCGCGGATTGAGCGACGACATCGGATCCTGAAAGATGATCTGGGTGTTCAATCGTGCGTGCCGCGCTGCCTTGCCGGAGAGGGAGGCACGGCTCTGACCGTTCAGCTTCACTTCGCCTTCGGTTGCCGGCAGCATTCCGGCGATCACACGGCCAAGGGTGGATTTGCCGCATCCGGATTCCCCGACAAGGCCCACGACCTCGCCCTTGGCGATCGACAGGTCGACACCGTCCAAGGCATGCACCGTGCGGCGCGGGCTGGCCGCTCCCAGCCGGATCGCGATCTTCTCTGCAAAATCGGGCTCGGTCGTGAAGTGTTTGGAGACGTTGACCGCCTCGGCGAAAGGAACGGTCATGGGCGGGTCTCCGATCCCAGGGGGTGGAAGCAGCGGAAGGCGTGCATGCCTTCCTTCGTCTCCGCAGGTTCGTTCCGGCAGACATCGGTGGCGAAATCGCAGCGTGTGCGGAACGCGCAGCCTTCAGGTCGGCTCAGCGGCGGCGGGGCCGACCCGCGGATGGACCGCAGGGGCGCGCCGCGTTCGTTGGCAATGGGTGCCGACGCGATCAGCCCTTTGGTGTAGGGATGGCGAGGCGTATCCAGAACCTCGTCCACAGTGCCCTGTTCTACGATCTTGCCAGCATACATCACGGCAATCCGGTCGGCCAATCCAGCCACCACCCCCAGGTCGTGGCTGATCCAGATCAGTCCCATTCCAAGCTCGCGGCATAGCGTCTGCACCTGCGCGAGGATCTGGCTCTGGATCGTCACGTCCAGTGCCGTGGTTGGCTCGTCCGCGATGATGAGGTCAGGCTTGTGCAGCAGCGCGATGGCAATGGCCACGCGCTGGCGCATTCCGCCCGAAAATTCGTGCGGGTAGCTTTCGATGCGCAGCTCGGGCTGGGGGATCCCGACCATGGCCAGTGCCTCCACCGAGCGTCGAAGGGCCTCTACACGACTGACCCGTTCATGGGCCAGCACGGTTTCGACCATATGGGTCTTGACCGAAAGAACGGGATTCAGCGTCATCATCGGATCCTGGAAGATCATCGCGATGCGGTTGCCGCGCAGCGTCCTGACCCGGCGTTCGGGCATGCCAACCAGATCCTCGCCCTTGAACAGGATTTGCCCGCCTGCATTCCGGCCCGGCGCGTCCACCAGCCCGAGGACGGAGAAGCCGGTGATCGACTTGCCCGATCCGCTTTCCCCCACGAGGCCGAGGATTTCCCCCCGCCCCACGGTCAGCGACACGCCGTCGACCGATTTGATGACACCTGCGGGTGTAAAGAAATGCGTCTTCAGATCGCGTAGTTCCAACACGGGGGTCTTGTTCATTTTACCAGCCTCGGGTTGAACACCTCGCGCAGGCGATCGCCCACGATATTGATGGAGAACACAAGCGTCAGTAGCAGAAGGCCCGGGAACACGCTGATCCAGTAAAGGCCCGCCAGCAGCACTTGATAACCATTTGAGATCAGCAGCCCCAGTGATGGCTCGGTGATGGGCAGGCCGATGCCGAGGAAGGAAAGAGTCGCCTCTGCCGCGATGGCGCTGGCCACCTGGATCGTGCCGATCACGATCAGGGGCGGCAGGCAGTTCGGCAAAAGGTGCCCGAACAGGATACGGGCGCGCGACAGGCCAAGACAGCGGGCGGCCTCGATATAGTCCTTGTTCACCTCCACCAGCGCGGCCGCGCGGGCGGCACGGGCAAAGTAGGCCCACTGCACGAAAACCAGTGCGAGGATAACCTTCAAGGTCCCCTGACCGAAGACCGCAAGGATCATCAGAGCCACAAGGATTGTCGGAAAGCCGAGCATGAGGTCCACGAACCGCATGAGAACGGCGTCGAGCCGCCCGCCGACCTGAGCCGACAGAAGGCCAAGCGTCGCGCCGATGGCCAGTGCCATCACACCCGCGATCAGCCCCACCGCAAGCGAGGTCCGCAGCCCGTAGAGCATGGCCGAGAGCATGTCGCGGCCTTGGCCGTCAGTGCCAAGGACATAGGTCATACCGGAAAACCCGTCGGACATCGGCGGCAGCTTGCTGTCGAAGAGGTCGATCTGCATCAGGTCGTAAGGGTTCTGTGGTGCCAGCAACGGCGCGAAGACTGCGGCGCCTACCAGCAGGATGCACATCACCAGGGCAACGGTCGCCTTGGGGCTGCGCAGGATACCTTGAAGCGAAGTTTTCAGCACGCCATCGCCAATCAGGCGGCGTGGAGGGGACAAGGCGGTCATCAGCGGCGGCTCCTGATACGGGGATCGAGGAGCGAGTAGAGGATGTCCACGATCAGGTTGATGCAGATGAACATCGTCACGATCACGAGGATGTAGGCGACGACGACGGGGCGATCGAGGATATTGATGCTGTCGATGATCAGCTTGCCGACGCCGGGCCAGGCGAAGATCGTCTCCGTCACCACGGCAAAGGCGATCAGCGATCCGAACTCCACCCCGACGACGGTGATGATCGGAATCATGATGTTCTTGAGCACATGCACCAACACGATCCGGCGCGAAGAGAGGCCCCGCGCACGGGCGAACTTGATGTAATCGAGCGGCATCGTTTCCTGCACGCCCGACCGTGTCAGGCGGATGACCAGCGCGATCTTGGCCAGCGACAGATTCAAGGCGGGCAGGATCAGGTGGCGGATGCCGTCCATGGTCGCAAGGCTGGTCTCTATCCCGAGAATGGTGCCGGTCTGGCCGCGGCCCGTGGAGGGCAACCAACCCAGAAACACCGCGAAGATCATGATCAGCATCATGCCTTGCCAGAAGTTTGGCAGAGAGAACCCAAGGATGGAGCCGGTCATCACCGTCTCCTCCGTCAGGGTGTTCGGCCGCAGCCCAGCCAGAAGACCCAGCGGAATACCGAGGACCAGCGACAGGAACAGTGCGCAGAATGCCAGTTCCAGCGTCGCCGGAAGTCGCTGCAGGATAACGTCGATCGATGGCTGGTTGTAGACGAAGGAGGTGCCCAGATCCCCCTGCAGCGCGCGCGACAGGAAGCCTAAATACTGCATCGGCAGCGGCTGATCGAGGCCGAGGGAGCGGGTGACCTGTGCCCGTTCGGCCATCGTGGCATCGGCAGGCAGCAGGATCTCCAACGGATCGCCGATGGCATAGACGCCTGCAAAAACGATGACCGACGTGACCAGCAGAACGAGCATCGACTGCATGAGCCGGCGTATGACGAAAGCGATCATGACAAGGAAGCGGGAGGAGGCATGGACACGGCTACGTTCCTTTTCTGGATACGGGGCTTTCACTGAGAAGGCAGGCAATGATTCCTGTCGCGCAATAGTATGAAGAAAGCGAATTGATCTATGCGAGTCGCGCATTGCCTTGCTTACGGGAGGGCGAAAACGTCATAACTTAGGAAGCGGGATGATCTTCAACATGCCATGATGTAAAGATTTTGTGTCGGGATGGATGTCGGAGGCTGCGGGAGTTCAGAGAATGAAACTTACAGATCTTGAAGCGTTTCGAGCCGTCATGGAAACTGGATCGACACAGGAAGCTGCCCGATATTTAGGCATTTCCCAATCAGCAGTGAGCAGACGACTTGTGCAACTTGAGGAAGATATCGATCTGCAGCTGTTCGTTCGGGACCCTGCACGCCTGATTCCATCGGACGGAAGCAAGCAGCTGGAGCGCCTTGCAAGCGATGTGCTGGAACGGGCGTTTCTGTTGCAAGAGGCCGCTCAAGGGATGCGCAGTGGTCAGCGCACACGTGCACTCATCACTGTATCCGTGCCGTCAAGCATCACCCGCACCATTCTTCCCCAGCTCATCGCCGAATTCTGTGCCACCAACCCCGGCTTCCGCTTCGACGTGACGAGCGGCCCCTATGACGCGACGGAGCGTATGCTGCGCGACGGTCGCGTGGACATCGGTCTGCTGCGGTTGCCGTTCAGTGAACCGGGGTTTCAGCTGGGTGGCGTGATTGCCGCGCCCTCCGTGTGCATCATGCCCAAGGGGCATCCACTGGCCAGCTTTGCCGAGATAAGGGTTCAGAACCTCAGCGGCGTCCCTCTTGTGCTTCTGGGATGGCGGCGCGCGCCACGCCGCGATGTCGATCTTGCTTTCCAATCGGCCGGTATCGTGCAGGATGTCGTGGCCGAAGCGCATTCCGTTTCCACGGCTTGCGGCCTCGTTGCCGCAGGGCTGGGCGTGTCCATCGTAAACGGGTTGCTGGTGCAGGAATGCGTCGACCTCGACATTGAGGTGCGCCCCTTCGTTCCCACCCTGCCGAACCGGCTGTCCTTCGTCCAGCCGTTGGGACCGAAGGCGAGCGAAGGAGCCGATGCATTCGTGAAATTCGCAACGGGCCGTCTGCAAATGATGGCGGCTGAACCGATGATGCGAACGAGCAACGCAAGCGATCATGCGGGATAATTGACTTGTCAGGCAATGCCGACTGACATGGGTGACACCGTCATCCTTAAGTTTCGCCTGCATGCGACTTCCGAAGAGTGATTGATCGTTCGGTTGCTTTGGAAGCCCCTTCTGAACGTTTGGTTGGAAAGCGCCACGAAAGTGCCGCCCAAGACGTGAAAGCCCCAGATCGGATGGCACAAGGGATGCGCCATGATGTCGACAGGTGGCAGAAGCGTGCTCCGAAGCTGGCGCTTCATCCAGAGCGAACGCCATTCATTGCTTGGCGACGCGAAAGCCCCTTAGCGGACACTCGAGAGCGCATAAGGGATGTCCAGTTGAGCGAATATCCAACGAAATCCATATACAAAAAGTAAATTAGAAATTACCGCAGCATTTCTTGAACTTTTTTCCGCTTCCGCAAATGCACTGATCGTTGCGCCCGATGTCTCGAGGCCCCCTCCTCTTCAAGAAATCTTCTGTCTTCACCAAGCTTGGGGCTGAAGCCATTGATCCTTCCAGCGCATAATCAAATACGTGCTTTTGCCGCAAATAAGCACCAAACCGTATCTGCATATTACATGAGTCTACGGCAAGGCCCAGCCACTTATCTGCTCGCTGGTAATACTTTCGCCGCACCATGTGCTCCCGCAATGAGGGTTCGGCGATAAACTGAGGGTGGCTGTTGCAATGAATAGTTAAGCCTGATGAGCGGTTCTCCATGGGCAGAGTGACGTCACCGTGTCCTTTCCTTGCCAGTTTTTTGACGAGAGCCTCTATAGTATTCACACCATCTTCGCCGATCTCCAGTAAAGTTAGACCGAGCTCCACACAGAGCGCGTTTGGATTTCGGTCAACACTATCAATTGCACGACCAACGAAAGTATCTCTGTAACGAGTTAACAGTCCTTCGGGGGTATCATTACCTGGCATGCCCTCTCTACGAACAATCATTGCTGCATCAATGTCACTCGCCAAACTGTCGTCTAAGTTCAGGATATCGCACTGGTCATCGAACCAAAGGTTGACTTTCAGGAAGTGGCCCAATACGGCCAGTTCATTTGTAGTCATAACCCGGCCGTAATATAGGGATCGCCTCTCAAGGTAGGCCAGAACCCGAATGGGGGAAGAAACTATTTCGGAAAGAACATCTAATGTGAAGAGGTCAATGCAAAGAGGATTTTCAAAGCCATGGATTGGGTCAGTCTTAAGGAAGCTGTTAACTTGTATGCTTAAGGCTGGATAATGATCCGAGATCACGGAAATTGGAAATACTCGATCAGGTTTTCTGAGCTCTAGCTTATTTCCACCGGCATCTTTCAAAACCACACCTCGCATTCCCAGTCCGTCGAAACAGCTCCGACACTGGTCGTAAGCGTCTTGGATCGCGAGTTGAAAGTCCTTATGAATCCTCGCTAAATTTCCACTTCGAGAGGCGGCTGTCAGCTTCTGGGACTTGCATTGACATACGATGCCGATCTCACCGAAGGAGACGTATACATCGATTTCACCGACCTTTTTCGCACCATCGTAGATATCCAGATTCTGATAAACGTGCTCCTTGCCGAATATCCGACACAAGAAATCATAAGTAACTTGCTCCGTGAATGCACCTTTGTGCTTAGATGCCTGTGCCCTATACTCCTTGTCCTGATACATCCAATGGGCTGGAGATTCATAAATTGCTTCTGCAAGGCTAACGGTCTGGAAAAGGTAGAATTTTTCTTCCAATATTAGTATTGGCCTTACCGACGTCACGCTAAATTCTGTGACTGAAGTAAATTTTTCGTTTTCGAAGTTAACATCACAAGAAAACATTCTGAAGAACGCGTCAACAATATCGCGCGAAAGACCGGAAGCTTGAACCACCTCCGCTATTTCAAGTTCGAATGCCGGGAGCATCGTCCGACGTTCAGGAGGAGTGTCTCTGAGGCGCTTTACCTGATCTATGCCCTTTCTCGACTGAATTTCAGATATGGCATTTGCTATCGTCTTGGCGTGCTTTGCGGTAAATCCCATATTGTCAGACAGCCATTTATCATCATTTGCGTAGCGCAGTTCCGCAAGATCTATATATTGAAACAAGAAAGCACTTTCTGTTGAATAGAATGCTGCCTCCCTCATTCCCTCTCCAGTAAAAACGGGAGAAATACCTGGCTGAAAACTCGAAAAAGCGTCTCTAATCATGCAGTTATGAATATCTTCGAGTAATTTCTGCGATCCTAGTATGTATTCTGCCATTTCTTGAACGCTAGGGATGGCAGTCGATCCTTGACCTCCTAAAAGGCCCGCGATCAAAGTCCCGATCTCAGTTCTTATGAGGCGTTGCGGAGTTTTCTTTTTTGCAATTTCCTCGCCGGTGACTTGGGCCTTGAAGCCAATCCAGTTGTCTCTGCAGCAAAAATATGATATTGCGTGCGCAAACCCAGGTTTTCTACATAGCTTGATAAGCTCGCGGAAATAATCCGCTTCTGTTTTCATTCGAGACAACTCCACTCTTGGGTGAAAAAAAGCCAATTTTGGTAATGCGCTTGAGATAGCTTTTCCCCGAATCTGTGCTTTAGGCAAGTTAAATAGTATCACGACAAGGAGATGCCGCTGCTGTATGCAGCGTGGTGATGGAATTGCATGCGTGACATAATTTGATGTATGAGAACGGCAGCTTCGTCCCATCCGCTACTAGAATGTGTCCGAGTGGCCGCTCGTCCTTTCTGGATGACAAGCAAGGATAGCGCGTATGGCGCTTCATCAGTTTGCGGCAGCGCCAACGCCATCAGCCGATAAGTGTGCTGCGGTAAAATTCACGAACAAAAGCCACATCCCCTTGTCCCGGTAGGGCCAGTGTGGCGTGAACCTCAAGAACATACGGACCCTCTATGGGGAGCAGCCGCGCACGAGTCGTGCGTCGCACGAGTCCGGCGCTTGCGAGCAGCACTCCGAAAGGCACAGCCGTATGCAGCATCCGGTGCCGAACATCCTCAGGCAGCCCCCCAGGCAGATAGATGTTCACAGCACTGGAAACAGCTGTGTCCTGCCAGAGCAGTTCCACGCGCCGGTGCCGTCGGCCATCCTCGGCCGCGCGGTCTTCCAGAACCTGCGCCATAAGACTCCCGGGCCCGAAATGCCGCACACACCAGTCGCGGAGCACGCCACTGGCCGTGGCACCCGACGTCAGACAGGTTCTCAGATCTTCGGCGGTGTGGTTCATCTGTCTCGAAGTCCCCCGACAAAACATCGAGGGCAAGAACAGTTAGACATCGGGTCGGGCCTCGCAACGGCAGTCGAGTGCTGAAACTCACGTATCATCACGGGTTCCTTTCCGCTTTCATTGGGCCGTCGCACGTCTTAAGCATCCGATCTTCATCATACAGGGCCAGATCATGGCGCAGAAATCCACCATCCACAAAGTCGAACTTTCCGTGTCCGACATGGATCGCCACTACTATGCGACCCATAAGCTGACCGTTGCCAAACATCCCTCGGAGACGGACGAGCGGTTGATGGTGCGCGTTCTCGCTTTTGCCCTGAACGCCCACGAGCAGTTGGAGATGACCAAAGGCCTCTCGACGGATGACGAGCCGGACATCTGGCAGAAGACCCTGAGCGGAGAACTTGAACTCTGGGTTGCCCTGGGGCTTCCAAGCGAAAAAGTCGTCCGGCAGTCCTGCAGCAAATCCAAAGAGGTCATCGTCTATTGCTACGGTGGACGAACGACCGAGATCTGGTGGGAGAAGATCAGGAGCAGCACCACTCGGTTTGCCAACCTTCAGGTCGTGAAGATATCCGAGGAGGAGTCCGCTGCACTTGGAAAACACGCCAGCCGCTCCATGAAGGTGCAGGTCAACGTTCAGGACGGTGATGTGATGGTCAGCGTAGACGGCAGTATCATCTACGTCACGCCGGTCGAATGGAAGAGTGCTGGCTGATTGAGGAAGCGACGTGCCTATCTGCGTCCAATGACCGATGTCTCATTGCGGAGGTAGACTGTCGGCACCTGCTCAGAGAAATTACTTTTCACGGCGAATGTCGGTTTTTTCCCAGAATTGACATGAAGAGCCCTGAGCCGGCGTTCGTGCCTGAAGACAGGATCGCGCTCCCATCCTCAGGTGACGGCGGGCGCTTAGTGGGCTACGTCGATCACGACCTTGCCGACATGATCACCGCTGGCGAGACGTCGGTAGGCGTCGCGGTAGTCCGCAAACGGATACACCTTGTCGATGACGGGATGGACGTCGTGCTGTGCCATGGCGGCCAGCAGGGCCTCGAAGTTCTCGCGGGGGCCAATCGCCGTTCCGGCCACGTGCAGCGACCGAGACAGGATGTCAATCGGGGGCAGCCCTCCGCCAAAGCCGCTTGTGAAGCCGACGATAGAGATGTCACCGCCCTTCCGGGTCGCGGCGGCGGATTTCACGATGGTCTTCTCGCCAGCGATGTCGATCACCTTGTCCACGCCCTTGCCGCCGGTCAGCTCGAGGATCTCTTTCTCCCAGTCAGGGAAGGCGCGGTAGTTGACGACCGCCTCCGCCCCCAGCTCCTTGAGCTTTTCAGCCTTCGCCTCGGTGGACGTGATGGCGAAGACACGGGCACCGAACATGCGGGCCACCTGCAATGCGAAGAGCGCCACTCCGCCCGTGCCCTGCACCAGCACGGTCTGGCCCGGTTGAAGCGGAGAGGACAGGTTGAGGGCAGTCCATGCGGTCACGGCAGCGCAGGGCAGCGAGGCCGCTTCAATGTAGGACATGTAGGCGGGGATATGCACGACCGCGTTCTCGTGAACCAGAATATTCTCGGCCAGCATGCCGTCCGTGGTCATCCCGAGGCTGTCCATCTGGTATTCGGGACGCGGGGGGCCGCCGATCCAATGCGGGTGACAGGAGGCCGCTACGCGATCCCCGACCTTGGCGCGGGTCACCCTGTCCCCGACGGCGACAACCTCGCCCGCACCATCTGAGAGCGGAACGCCATTGGGCTGTGTCGGGCCGCCATAGGCCCCGTCCAGGATCGCCTGATCGCGGAAATTCAGCGAGGCCGCTTCGACGCGGATCAGGACGTCGTAGGCACCCGGTGTTGGGGTCGCCTCGTCATGCAGTTCAAGGTCCGGCTTGTCGCCGGAGGTCCATCTTACAGCTTTCATGTCGTGTCGCCTTCTGTTGTCTGTGTGGGTGCGAAGATCGCTTACATGTTGATGGCGCGGACCAGCCGGACGCCCCATTCCTCATCGGGATTGGTCGTGCCATCCCCTAGCCGCTCCTGCATCACGGCGACGCCCAAATCCCTGCGAGCGGGCAGCCGAGCGCGTTCGGCTGCGGACAGAGCCCCCTCGATCTCGTCGTGCATCAGGTCGGTGCAATAGACCGGCGCACCGGGTTGTTGGCGCCACGAGTCCGCAAGCGTGCCGGAATGGACGGCGTCCAGACCGGTGTCCTCAACCAAGGCCATCGCCACCTCGCGGTCGCGATTCCGGTCGGCCGCGACCGGAATTGCAATGCGTCCAGCATCCCCTTTCGGCTTTCCCTTACGTCCCAGCGACGCCGAACCGATCGCATTCCATGCCTTGGCGATGGGACGACCGAGCTGTTCCGCGACCCACAGGCTTTCCACCTGACCCGCTTCGATCGCATCAATCTTGGTGTCACGGAATGGGTAGTAGTTCGACGTGTCGATCACCACCGTCTCGTCGGGCAGGTCTGCAACAAGGGGTGCGATCTTCGGAATGGCGTTGAGGGGGATGGAGAGGATAACCACCTCGACATCGCGCAGCGCCTCCTGCGTCGTGACGGCCCGCGCTCCGGCAGTCAGGAGTTCGGCATCAATCGTTTCCGGCCCGCGCGAGTTGGCCACTTTGACGTCATGTCCTGCTGCGCTCAGTTCCTTCACCAGCGTCTTGCCGATATGGCCGGTGCCGAGGATGCCGATTTTCATGTCATGCCCTTTGCAATGTTCAGGCGGCCTTACAAGGCCGCGTCATGACCGCTATTTGAGCAACAGGTAAGATATCGGCAAGAACCCACTAAAAAGTCGGTAACACACTCAAAGGTAAGTCATGGAACGCGACTGGCGATGCGATGATCCGAAACAGCAGCTCGTCTGGGCGGCCGCCACCAGCGAGACGCTGCGGGTGCTCGAAGGCAAGTGGAAGATCGTCATCATCGTCCAGCTCTTCGCGGCCAGGGCCCCGCTGCGGTTCTCTCAACTGGAGCGCCGCATCGACGGCGTGAACCAAAAGATGCTCATCCAGCAGCTTAAGGAGCTGGAAAAGGACGGCATTGTGATCCGGACCGCCTATCCGGAGGTGCCCCCGCGCGTGGAATATGCCCTGACCGACATGGGAAAGGCGCTCGGCCCCTCCATCGAGGCGCTGGTGGATTGGGCGTTCCTGCGATGTGAGACGGCCGGTAAGCGCTCCCGGTCCTGAGAGTCCGCTAGTCCTGTCCTCAACGCACGGCCGACACCAGACACAGTTAGGGCAGTATCGGCGCTCGAGTCCTATGCTGCCATTCGTGCCTCCCAGAAACTCCACCGCGACCCGACGGCGGACGATAAGTTGGCGACGTCGATCACGACCTGGCTGACATGATTACCGCTGGCGAGCCAGCGGTAGGCGTCCCGCTAGTCCGCCGGGGAATGCACCTTTTCGATGACCGGATGGACCTCGTGCAGCGCCATGGCGGCTATCAGAGCCTCGATGTTCTCGCGGAAACCGATTGCCTTTTCGGCCATATGAAGCGACCGCAACAGAATGTCGATCGGGGGCAGTCCTCCGCCAAAGCCGCTCATGAGCTGACAAGCCACCCTTGAATTCAGGGCGGCCTGTCTTCTATCAAACTCGCACGACGACCTTGCCGACCTGCGTGTTGCTTTCGAGATGGGCATGGGCCGCAGCCATTTCCGTGAACTCGAACACGCGGTCGATCTTCGCCGAAAGCTTCCCAGAGGCGAGCCCCGCCGTGACAAACTCCTTGGCACGTTCGAGCTTCTCGTCATCAGTAGTGATCTCGAACAGTTCGTAGCCGCGGATCGTCAGGTGCTTGCCCAGCAGGTCCATCACCGGAACCGGGATGTCGCCATGTTCCAGAGCGCCATACTGGAAGAAAATACCGTCCTGGTGGAGCGAGCGGATGAGCTTACTGGCCTCGGCGCCACCTGCGGGATCGAACGCGATCTTCGCACCCTTGCCGTCGGTGAGGCGGGCAACTTCCGCGACGATGTCCTGCTCTTCCGTGCAGATGACCGCCGACGCGCCAGCCTCCAGCAAAGCGTCGCGCTTCGATGTGCCCCGGGTGATCGCGATAGGGCGTGCGCCCACCATGTTGGCAATCTGAATGGCGGCAAGGCCCACGCTGCTGGATGCGGCACGGACCAGCACTGTATCGCCTGCGGCCAGCGAACCGTATTCGATCAGTGCGCCATAAGCCGTGACGAACATCATCCAGCTTGCCGCCGCCTGCTCGAAGCCGATCGCATCGGGATGCTTGACCACGACACGGGCGGGCGCATTCACCAGTTCGCCATACATGCCGTAATCCGTGAAGGCAAAGCCGGGGATCACGCTGACCGTATCACCTGGTGCAAGATGGCTGACGCCTGCACCGACCGCATCAACGATGCCTGCCGCCTCATATCCAAGCTGTGCCGGATAAGTGGGTTCGATGACATAGGCGCCGGTGCGATACATGATTTCGGCGCGGTTCAGACCAATCGCCTTCACACGAATGCGCACCTCGCCCGTGGCAGGTTGCGGCACGTCCACATCAACGAGTTCGAGGACGTCAGGACCGCCGGTGCGGTTGAAAACATACTTGCGGGACATGGGTGTTCCTTTTTGAGATGGGCGGCTTTAATGCAGCAGCCGGGGAATGATATGATCGCCGAACTCGTCGAGCATTTCGGACGCAGCCCGTCGCATGGGCTTGAGATTGAGGGCGACATGAGCGACCCCCTCGTCCCGTTGCCGCAGCCAAAAGTCGGTAAGTGCCTTCCGGCCTCCGGCCAGCCAGCGACCCGGTTGCAAAGGAGCGTCGGCGTCCCGGTCGAGATGGAAGAACGTCCCATAGCCATAAGGCTTTGCGGGGCCTGCCGCCTCGCGCCAAAGGGCAATCACCTCCGCTAGACGGCGCGGGTCGCTGTAATGCCAGATCCAGCCGTCCATGTTTTCGGCGATCCAATCGATGGTCTGCCCGCCACGCCCGATGGCGAGGATGGGCAACCTGGAGCCTGAAACGGGTTTCGGGACGAGATCGAGATTTCCCGTCAACCTGCCGAAATGCCGTGTTTCGAACGAGGGATAAGACCTTTCGGTCAGAACGCCGATCAGCGTCCGCGCCTCACGCAGCCGGTCTGCGCGGTCCTCGAACGGACGCCGAATGCCGGATACTCGGTAGGCCGGTCGCCGCTCGACAGCCCAAGAAGGAACCGTCCACCCGTCAAGCCATCAAGGCTTGCGGCCTGCTTGGCGACTTCAACGGGGTTGCGAAGGGGGGCAACGATACCGGCGGTCCCGATCGCAATTTCTTTCGTATGAGCGGCAAGCCAACCTGCGTAGACCATCGGATCATGGATCTGTCCCAGATCGCCGAAGGTGGGATCCTCGAATGGAACGTCGCGTAGCCAGAGCGCGCCAAAACCCGCCGCTTCCGCCTGCCGCGCCCGTTGGTCTTGTGCCTCGAACTGCGGACCGGGTGTATCCGGATAGCCCTCGATGGGTGATTGAGTATGTCGAGCACCTGCGGATCATCGACGATGACCTCTGGCAACGCGTGAAGGCGCGGCAGGATGCCGTGCGGGAGATGATGAACTTCGCCGCGCCGGAGGATGCTCCCCTGCGCCGCGATCTCGCACGCCGCCCGAAGTTCCTGCTGTCCGGCCTGATCAAGTGCGGCGGCGGCGCCACCTACACTCTGATCAACAAGACCCTTTACGGCTGCTCCGGCTCC
>NZ_JBNJLK010000023.1:0-37306 GCF_051195255.1 Falsirhodobacter sp. 1013
AGCGTCGAGCACCCGTTCGGCTCCGTGAAGCAATGGATGGGCCAAGGCGCGTTCCTGATGCGCAGGCTGGAAAACGTGCGCGCCGAGTTCAGCCTGACGGCCATCGCCTACAATCTGCGTCGAGCGATCAGCCTTGTCGGCATTCCGGCGCTGATTGCGGCTGTCAGAGCGTAAAAGCTCGCTAATTCCGCGCAGTATCAGCCAATATTGGGCTTCAGAGCCCCCCACAGGACCCCAAGACCAACGATCCAGTCTGGGATTGGGACTCCAAAAAGAAAACCACCCGATCCAGCCGGAACCCTTGCACGCCACCGCGCCCCGCCACGTTCTCACACGGTCTGGTTCGGTTAAGAACAGGGCCGGGGAGGGTGCTCAAAACGGGTCTTGCGCGGGGGTTATGACCATCTAAGATGTGAACGACCCTTCTGAACAGTTTTCGATCCATGTCCCGCACTTTCGCCTATGTCCGCGTCTCCACCATCCAGCAGACCATAGAGAATCAGGTGCAGGAGCTGGAGGCGGCCGGCTTCGCCATTCCGAAGCACCGGATCATTTCCGAAATCATCTCGGGGAGCGTGCCGGCGCAGCAGCGCCCAATGTTCGCCCGCCTGATCGATCGACTGGAGCAGGGGGATGTGCTGGTCGTCACGAAGATGGACCGCTTGGGGCGTGATGCCATGGACGTGGCGCAGACCGTGAACCTGCTGGGCAAGATGCAGGTGCGCGTTCACTGCCTCGCTTTGAGCGGCAGCGACCTGACGAGTCCGGCTGGACAGTTCACCATGACGATCCTGAACGCAGTTGCCCAGTTCGAGAGAGAATTGCTGATTGAGCGGACCCATGCAGGTATGGCCCGCGCCAAGTCGCAGGGAAAGATCATCGGGCGGCCTTCTACTCTCTCAGAGGCACAGAAGCAGAGCATTCGCGCCGAGTTGAAGGCAGGTGTGACGGTTTCGGATTTGGCTCGCCGCTATGGGTGCAGCCGCATGACCATCGCCCGCTGTCGGGGATGAGGCTCAATAACGTTCTCCAGCCAGCCGTTGCACCTATGCGCGAAGGAGCGGAGCCAAGTTGGTCATGGGCAGTCCATTGCTGCAGTAATCCATGGGAACAGTCTCGAATCCGAGCAACAGGCTCAGTCCTCCGCTTGGTGTGGCTGGAAATCTGTGCGACCGTTGGGAGCAGTCCGATGTATAGCCAGAGGAGGGGTAGCCCATGCTGAAAAGCGAAACCCGTCAGGCGAACTGGCGCCGTGCCAACCCACTTAAGTACAGTGCGCACCTCGCCGTTCAGCAGGCGATCAACTCGGGAAAGCTAAATAAGCAATCCTGTGAAGTTTGTGGTGTCGAAATGGTGGACGCCCATCACGACCGATATGACGAGCCCTTGAATGTCAGGTGGCTGTGTCGGCGCCATCATGTCATGCTTCACCACTATGGTGAGGACATGTTCCCAATCAACCGCTGATGCATGCAAGAGGCAATCCCGCTCCGAAGACCACGCCGTTCTGCCCCCGCGGTGCCTGACATGCGATGCAAGGCATCAGGAGTGTGCCGCCCCCACGACTGGCACCCTCGTTGTTGCTATTAGGGGAAGTCAGCAGATGTTGGAAAGAAAAGGGGCCGCGCGTTAAATCTCAGCTGTGCCGCCCACGAGCTTGATGATGCACTGGAACATCTACTCTTCTTCGACCGAATTTGCCGTCACTCTGCTAGCGGTATTCGTGGTCGGCCTCTCGAAAGGCGGACTTGGCGGTATGAGCTTGTTGGGCGTGCCGCTGATGGCACTTGTCATGCCGCCGGTCACTGCGGCAGCGATCCTGCTCCCGGTGCTGGTGATCATGGATATCATCAGCGTTGCCACTTGGCGCCGCTGGGCTGATTGGCAGATCCTGCGCCGGATCCTGCCCTTCTCCGTCATCGGCATCGGGATCGGGTGGGCGACGGCTGAGCTGGTGTCGGACTCGATGGTGCGACTAATCGTAGGACTGGTCTCTCTAGCCTTTGTGGCACGCGCGATCTTCGGTGCAGCGGGAGGCGGCGCACCGACCGCTGCAGCGCGGTTCTGGGGCGGACTGGCGGGATATACGAGTTTCGTGGCCCATGCCGGAGGGCCGCCCCTCCAGATCTACATGATGCCGCTGCGCTTGGATCCAAAGATTTTTACCGGCACAACCGTGATGTTCTTCGCCATCACCAACGCTCTGAAGCTCGTCCCCTACGCGGCATTGGGAGAATTCAGTTCCGAAAATTTGGCCCGTTCGACGGTCATGCTGCCGCTAGCGGTGGGCGCAACATGGCTTGGCAGCTGGACGGTGCGTCGCATGCACCCCCGGGTCTTCTATCCCTTCACCTACGCATCGGTCGCGCTTGTGGGGATAAAATTGGTCTGGGACGGCGTGGCCGGGCTCTAGATGTAGATCCGGTAGAGCTTCTTCCCGTTCACCACCCCCCGGCCCTCTTGCCGCAGGAATGGTGTGGCATGTATTGACCCAGTGCAAGCATCCAGCACGTTGCCCGCGCCATCGGTGACTGGATTCAGTTCTACAACACCCGCCGCCCGCATCAGGGTAAGCGCTGTCCCGACCCCACCTTCCGGCGCGGTTCTTGATGGGATCATTGGGCTCCATTGAGGTTGGATGATGGAGCTTCTCCATGGAGACTGCATTGGAGGTTCTCTCGGTTGGCGGGTCCGGTCGCCAGAACCGAAGTTGGCCTGACGAGGTGAAGGCGCGGATTGTGGCGGAAACGCTGGTGCCGGGTGCGAGTGTCAATGACGTTGCGCTGCGGCATGGTCTGCCGGCAAACCGTGTCTCATCATGGCGAACGCTGGCTCGCAAAGGCCGATTGGTCCTGCCGGCCCCTGAAGATCCGGTCGAGTTTGCCGCTCTGATGCTCGGCCCGCCGAGTGATACTTCGCGCCCGACCAGTCCGGCCGCGACCGGCCCGGAGATTGTCTTCGGCGCTGTCGTGATCCGTTTGGAAGTCAGGGCTTCGGCGGAACGGATCGTTTCTGTGGTGCATGCCTTGGCGGCGGGCGCGTGATCTTCCCGTCGAACCGGGTGCGGATCATGGTGGCGACCAAGGCCATCGACTTCCGCAAAGGTCATGACAGCCTGGCGGCGATGGTGAAGAACGAGCTGCGCAAGGATCCGTTCACCGGCACGGTCTTCGTGTTCCGCGCCAAGAAGGCGGACCGGCTGAAGCTGCTCTACTGGGACGGCACCGGGCTGGTGATGGCCTACAAGCGGCTGGAAGAGCATACGTTTGCCTGGCCCGCCGTGCAGGACGGGTTGATGCTGGTGAACCACGCGCAATTCGAGGCCCTGTTCGCCGGGCTGGACTGGCGGCGGGTTCGTGCCATCGCAGTGAAGGCGCCGGAGGCGGTGGAATAGTCCTGCTTTTATTGGGCTCTGCAGCACTTTTTGCGGGTGTTGGCCGAAGCTGGTGATAGACTGTGGCCATGCCAGAGGCCACTGATCTCTTTGAGGAAATTGCCACGCTGAAGGCGATGTTGATCGCTTCGGAGGCGCGCAACCTGCGCAAGGACGAGCGCATCGAACGGCTGGAAAAGCTGGTGGCCGCCTTCAGACACGCAGTCTTCGGGCGGCGCTCCGAGAAGAGCGATCCGGATCAGTTCGAACTGGCACTCGAGGATCTGGAAACGGCCATCACCGCAATCCACGCCGAAGAGGATGCCGAAGATCGCGCTGCCAAGCGCCCGGCCAAGCCGCGTGCCACCAATCGCGGATCGCTGCCCCCGCACTTGCCGCGTATTGAAGAGGTGATCGAACCCGACAGCCTGACCTGCGCCTGCGGCGGATGTCTGCATTGCATCGGCGAAGATGTGTCAGAACGACTGGACGTTGTCCCCGCCCAGTTCCGCGTGATCGTCACCCGTCGCCCAAAATACGCGTGCCGGTCCTGCACCGATGGCGTGACGCAGGCGTTGGCACCGGCGCGGCTGATCCCCGGCGGCATGCCGACCGAGGCGACGGTCGCGCATGTGCTGGTCAGCAAATATGCCGATCATCTGCCGCTGTATCGTCAAGCTCAGAGCTACAGCCGCCAAGGCGTTGACCTTGACCGCTCCACCCTTGCCGACTGGGTCGGCCGTGCCGCCTTCGAGCTCCGACCTGTCCACGATGCGCTGCTGGCGGATCTGAAGCGGCCCACGAAGCTGTTCATGGATGAGACCCGCGCCCCGGTTCTCGATCCGGGGGCTCGCAAAACCAAGACCGGATACTTCTGGGCGCTCGCCCGCGATGACCGACCTTGGAGCGGCACGGCACCACCGGGCGTGGCCTTTACCTATGCGCCTGGTCGGGGTGGGCAGCATGCCGAGCGGATACTACAGGGCTTCGGCGGCATCCTTCAGGTCGATGGCTATGCGGGATACAACCGGCTGATCGCGCCAGACCGGATCGGTCCGGGCATCCAGTTGGCGTATTGCTGGGCCCACGCGCGCCGTAAGCTGATCGAGATCACCCGCACCGGCTCCGCCCCAATTGCCGAGGAAGGCGTGACCCTCATCCGCGATCTTTACGCCATCGAGGCCGACATCCGCAGCAATGACCCAGCCACGCGCCTCACCGCTCGGCAGGAACGCTCCGCCCCGATCCTGGCGCGTATCGACAACTGGCTAACCCATCACCGCGCCCGTTCCTCCGCCAAGTCGCCCTTGGGCGAGGCGCTGGCCTACATCGCCAAATACCGCAACGGCCTCGGCCGCTTCCTGACCGATGGCCGTGTCGAGCTGGACAGCAACACCGTCGAGCGCACGATCCGCCCCATCGCCCTGAACCGCAAGAACGGCGTCAATCCGCACACCTGGCTGACAACCACGCTCACCGCCATCGTCAACGGCCACAAACAAAGCCAGATCCAAGACCTGCTCCCGTGGAACTACGCCGCCACCGTGTGATCGGAACACCGCTTACGCATCAGGCACTTGCCATGCGCACGCCCGCCGAGGCATTCAAGTCACCAGCTTAACCTGAGCAGATTCCGCTGGGTCAATACACAAGCACCGCCAGTTCGTTTCTTGCCCACAACAGCGTTTACGTCGGAGCCATCACTGCCGGTGCCCAGAGAATCCAGATACTGGTGTCTCAGTCGGCGGTCCAACCACCATCCAGCATAACCGCGCTACCGGTCATCAGGGCAGAAGCTTCGGAGGCGAGAAAGAGCGCCGCGCCGGTGATGTCATCGACCTGTCCCAGCCGGCCCAGCTTGATTTTAGACAGGACGGCCGCTTTGAAGGCCGCATTCTCAAAGAAAGGTTTGGTCATGGGCGTCTCGATGAAGGTCGGGCAGATCGTGTTGACCCGGATGCCACTGGGGCCGAGTTCCACCGCCAGCGCCTTGGTAAAACCTTCGAGCGCCCATTTCGAGGCGCAGTAGAGGGTCCGGTTGGCCGCGCCCACATGGCCCATTTGGGAGGACATATTAATGACTGAGCCCGCCACGCCCTCAGCGACCATCCGGCCGCTCACCGCTTGGGCGCAGAAGATCGCGGCCTTGACGTTGAGCTCCATGACTGCGTCATGATCCTCCTCCGTGACTTCGGAAAGCGGCTTGGGACGGTTGGTGCCCGCGTTGTTGACGAAGACGTGGAAGGCCGGGCGGCCGCGGACAGCGGCGGCGAAGGCGGCGATGTCCGTCACGTCGAGCGCGAGCACTTCGGCTCGCAGACCCTCGGCGCGCAGCGCTTCCGCCGTCGCTCCGATCTCTGCCCCGGTGCGAGCGCAGAGGGTGACCTCCGCGCCTGCCGCCGCATAGGTTTTCGCGATGGCGAGGCCGATGCCTCGCCCCGCGCCGGTGATCAGGGCACGTTTTCCGTCCAGACGGAAATCCGGCACCACAGCCGTCATTCGGCTGCCTCGCGATAAGGTGCGGCCTCGCCATAGGGCACGTTCAACCCGCCGTAGCGGCGGACGCGGATGTTGCACTGTTCCGCGTGCCCCACGAAGCCCTCCAGAATGCAGAGGCGGGAGCCGTATTCACCCACGAGCGTCGCCGCCTCGTCCGTCATCACCTTCTGGTAGCTGTGGGTCTTCATGAACTTGCCGACCCACAGCCCGCCGGTATAGCGCCCGGCCTTCTTGGTAGGCAGCGTGTGGTTGGTGCCGATCACCTTGTCGCCATTAGCTACGTTGGTGCGGGGACCTAGGAAGAGCGCGCCGTAGGAATGCATCTTCTCGAGGAACCAGTCGTCGCGGTCGGTCATTACCTGCACGTGTTCGGAGGCGATATTATTCGCCACGTCTAGCATCTCATCGTAGCTGTCGCAGACGATAATCTCTCCGTAATCCTTCCAGCTGACTTTCGCAGTCCCAGCAGTCGGCAGGATCTCGAGTATCCGGTCGATTTCCTTGAGCGTCTCCTCCGCCAGCTTGCGGGAATTTGTCACCAGCACGGCGGGAGAGTTGTAGCCATGTTCGGCCTGGCCCAGAAGGTCGGTTGCGCAAAGCTCCGCATCGACAGTGTCATCAGCGATCACCATAGTTTCAGTCGGGCCGGCGAATAGGTCGATGCCCACGCGGCCGAAGAGTTGGCGTTTAGCCTCGGCGACGAAGGCATTGCCGGGGCCGACGAGCATGTGAACGGGCTCGATCGTGTCGGTGCCGATGGCCATGGCGCCAATGGCTTGGATGCCGCCCAGAACGTATATCTCATGCGCGCCGCCGAAATACATGGCCGCGATCACAGCCGGGTTGGGCTTGCCGTTAAAGGGCGGTGTGCAGGCGATGATACGCGGCACACCGGCGACCGATGCCGTAGCGACCGACATATGGGCCGAGGCGACCATTGGGTACTTGCCGCCCGGCACATAGCAGCCGACCGACTGCACCGGAATATTCTTGTGGCCGAGGATGACACCCGGCAATGTCTCGACCTCGAGGTCGAGCATGGTAGAGCGCTGTGCCTGTGCGAACTTGCGTACCTGTTCTTGGGCAAATTTGATATCCGAAATTTCGCGTTCGGACAGCTGGCAGATCAGCTCATCGATCTCGGTCTGGCTCAGGCGGAAGGAAGCCGGTGCATAGCGGTCAAATTTCTCTGCCAGTTCGCGCACAGCTACGTCGCCGCGTGCCTCGATGTCCTTCAGGATGCCTTCGACGGTATTGCGGGTTTTAGCGTCATCTTCTGCCCGGTCGGCCTCGGGCTTGCTGCGTTTGAGATATGTCACTGACATGCTGTGTCCTTTTAAAGTATGGGGAGGATGGAGTGTTTCGGTCAGAAGGCTCAGCCGCCGAGCCCTTGGAATTTCTTGAAGGCGGCAAGCCTAGCGAGGCGCGCATCCCGCCAGGCGCGGCGATTGGCGAGATTCTCGACGGGAAGCTCAGCGCGGCGCTCATCTGCGGCCCGAGCAATCACTGCATCGGGCCAAGGGCCTGGGGGCGGCATGCGCACCATCCCCGCATAGAGACCGCGCAGCCGGGCCGCGTAATCCTCAATCCCGCCGGGGGCGTTGAGGTCGATCGTCTCGAACGGGCCCATGAAGGACCAGCGTAGGCCCAGCCCATGGGCGATAGTCGCGTCAATATCGGCTAGGCTGGCGATACCCTCCTCGTAGAGCGCCCAAGCCTCGTTCAGCAGGACGCCCTGCAGGCGGTTCAGCACGAACCCGTCGATCTCCCTCGTCAGGCGGACGGGGACTTGGCCGACCTCCAACATACGGGCGCTGACACTTTCCACGGCGGCGGGATCGGTCCAAGGGGCGGGCACAAGTTCGACCACAGGGACAAGGTGCGGCGGGTTGACCGGATGGACGATCAGAAAGCGTTCCCGATGCGCGCAGTTTTCCGTGAAACGTGAAGCCGGGATGCCCGAGGAGGAGGATCCGACGATCACCTCCGGCCCGATGAGCGCGTCGAGTTCACGGCTGACGGCGGATTTTGCCTCAATCGTTTCGAAGACGGACTCCTGTACATAAGAAACCCCTATGAGGGCTTCGGCTAAGGTATCATGCACAGTGATCCGCGACAGAATCGCGTCCGGCGTCTCGATAAGTCCGGCCTGTTCCAGTTCAGCGAGGCTCACCTGTGCCCAAGGCAGGATGCGCATGCGTACATCTGGCGATGGATCATAGGCGCGGACTGCATAACCCGCCCGCGCGAAGACAAGCGCCCAGCCGGAGCCGACGAGGCCCGCACCGACAATGGCAATAGGAGCGCGTCCCGGCATTTTATCCGACCCTCGAGCTTTCGCCGTCGGCGAGGCAGATCTCGCTGATCCGCAGGCCCTCCCTCGAAATGCGGCAGGGGAAGGTATCTGCCAGGCGCTCCTCATGGACCGGTATGACACGACGGGACTCGTAGCCTACTTGGCTCATCATCTCTTCTGTGGCGAGCACGAGATTGGCTTGGCTGCCGACGGCAAGGCCGACGGGCGTGTACATGGTCTTTGCATCCACCACCGCGCCGTCGTTGCTGAGGTTGTCGAACTGGTAGATCAGATCGCCTGCCAGCACCCAGGTGTCTTCCGACTGCACTTTGCCGTCATTGCGGATGGTGACCCACATGGAGCCCCAAGTGTGGCTATCCGGTGCGGCATGCAGATCAATGCCTGGCAGCACGTCTTCCATTGCGCCATCGACAGTGACGAGACGCCGGTCGCGGGCCAGGTCGACACCACGCACAATGTCGCCCGGATCTACCGCGACCATCATCCACCGCATCCGGTCAGGCAGGGACATAGCCCAGACCCATTTTGAGATCTCTCGCTCCTGAATATAGAACTTGGCGTTCGGGAAGTCCTCGACATTGCCGAAGTGGTCGAAGTGGGCATGGGAGACAAAAACCGTGTCCACATCCTCAGGCGTCAGACCTATCTCGGCCAACACTGTCTTTGGATCACGCCAGTTCTCCACGCCGAAACGGTCGCCCAGCGTCTTGCCGTGATCCTTGTCGCTGTAGCCCACGTCAACCATGGCGACATGGTCCCGGCCCTTTATAACCACGTAGCAGTAGGGTAACTTCACGTAGCCTTGGTTGTGGGCGCCGTAGAGCACGCCGCTTTTGTGGTAGTTCGGTACATAGCTGTATTCGAGCACCCAAATTGAATAATCGGCCATTTCACTCCTCCTTCGATGTTTCGTTCAGCCCTTCGCCTCATGCCCGCAGCAGCAGGCATGCGAGAGATCCACCATCTCAAGCCCTGCCTTCGCCGCCGTGGCGGCCCGCAGATGTGCATAAGCCCGTTTCACCTGAAGCCCTGCCAGATCGAGCGCCGCCTCGAAGGCTTCTGTATCCCGCGCCACTGGGAACGTTCCCACCGCGAGCCGAGAAAAAGCGAGCGCCGCTTCCAATTGCTTTCGGTGCACGTTGGTCCCCGTAGTGAGAGGCAATGCGTTCAGACGGTCCTGCGCCTGCTTCATGCGGGACTGGCAGGCACCGAATTCCGGCAGGTCAAGGACCTGGCGCTGCGTAGTGAGGCGGGCAAGGATCAGCAAGCCAGAGATCTGGCCGACTATCCTGCGCAGGTCCTCGTAGACGGGCCGGCAGGCGGCGGCATAGCGTCCGATCGCATCGGAGCCGAGCGTGAGGGCGAGTTCGTCGGGACAGGGCGCGGCTTGGGGTAGGGGACCATCTAGGGAAAAGGCGCAGTCAACCTTGTGGGTTTGGGCAAGTTTGGTGAAAAGGTGGGAATGGTCGGTCATGTGCTCCTCCGGTCCATGACGGTTCGGCGTTCGATCAGAGGACCGGGCGCGATATGCAGGATGCGTGGTGGGACATTCTTTGTGGTGGCAAGCTCCGCAGCCAGCGCGACGGTGGCAGTCATCATCTCTTCTAGCGGCTGCGCCACGGTGGTAAGGCAATGCGAGGGCCAGTTGGCCATAGCGATGTCGTCGTAGCCGATGACAGAGATGTCCTGAGGCACCGTCAGCCCGATACCCTCCTGCACACCTTCGATGAAGCCGATGGCGACGATGTCATTGGCGCAGAGGACTCCGTCCGGACGGCGGGGTAGGGCTTTGACCTTAAGCCCGGCCTCATAGCCGGCCTCGTAGGTGAAGCGCCCGGCCTCGATCACCTGCGGCTCGGGCAGCCCCCGAACAACCGCCTCGTCATTGAAGCCTTTCCGGCGCTCTATGTTGGTAGAGGCATCGGGGAAGGCGGAGACATACAGCAGCTCGCGATGGCCCAGATCGGCCAAGTGACCGGCGGCGCGCCGTCCGCCTTCGATATTGTCGCTGGAGATGCCGAAGCCCAGCCCGTCCTCGGAAAGGCGATTGAAGAAGATAACCGGAGCACCAGCGGCCTCGCATCTCTCGCGGGCGTGGGATCTTAGGTTAGTGGCGAGCACGATCATCAGGTCGGGCTGGTAGGTCAGCAGCAGGTCCACGGCCTCATCGGTGCCGTCCGCCTGTTCGGCGGAGGCCAGCATGACGTTCATCCCTTGCTTTTGAAGGAGGCTTGTGAGTCGGCTCATCACCTCCGGGTAGAAGGGGTTCGTCAGGTCCGAGACGACCATGCCCACGATCTGGGTCTTCTTCGTAATCAGGCTCTGGGCGAAGGGGTTCGGGCGGTAGCCAAGCTCGTTCGCGCGCTGGAGCACCGCCTTGCGGGTGGCATCGGCGATCACCGCCTCGGAATAGAAGGCGCGGGAGACGGTGGAGACGGACATGCCCAGATCCCGAGCAAGATCCTTTACCGTGATCCTGCTGCACTTTATTCTTGGCATCCCGTGGTCCATTTATTCTTGAGTACCTTCATACGACTTTCCCAAATGCGGGGCAGAGTCTAGCTGGGTATTTCGGTTGCTAGGCGAACGTTTCGGCGCCCGCGGGAATGGGCGGGCGCCGGAAGACGGCATCAGGGCTGTACCGTCGGTTCGATCTTGGTCAGCTTGTAGAGATCGTCCGGCTCATCACAGCGGGTGCAGTTGATGCCCGGCACGTTCCCGGCCTCGACCACCTCCGCGGGCAGGGGCTGGATCGTGGCGCCCGATACCGGAGTGCCGTCAAGAGCGGATTGGACGTTCACCTCAGGCAGGAGTACTGGATTAAGCACCTCGGAGACGAAGGAAGAAGGTACTTTCTCCGGCGGGAAAACGTTGCACTCGTCCTCGTAGCTGTCGCCTTCGCAAACCTTGACCATGTCGGCAGTGACCCAAGGCAGCGGATATTCGATGTTCATCGGGGCGAGCTCGCGCTTGCCAGTCAGGATCTCCATCGCAAGCTTAAAGGCATAGCCCGATTGCGCTGGAGGAGAGCCAGCGGAGACACCAGAAAGACCCATCTTCTGCATTTCGGGATTGGCGAGCGCGAGGCGGAAGCCCGCAGAGTTTTCGCCGGCCATCGGCACCAAGCGGTCGCCTGCATCGAGCATAGCTTGGATCGCACCAAATTCGCCGGCCTGCGCCCAGATCCCGTCTACGTCCGGATGGGCGGCCAAGGCCTTGGCGGTCTCCTGCTGCGTAGTGCGGTCATCCCAATAGGAATAATATTCCGCCACGACCTCAATCTCAGGATACCGGTCGAAGATATGCATCGCGCCATCGGTATGGCGCTGGTCGACGGAGTTGCCCGGTACGCCACGCGACAGGAAGATCTTACCCTTGCCGCCCAACTCGTTCACCAGCGCCTGAGCCGAGTTCTCGCCAAAGCCGGCGGAGATGTAGCTGACGTTGTAGGCGCAGATCTCGGTCACAGTGGCGTCATACATGAAGAAGAGGACGCCTTCGTCGCAGCCCCGCTTAATCGTGCGGTTCAGCGCGGTCGAGGAAATGGGGAAGCTGATGATCGCATCTGCGCCTTCGTCGATCATGCTCTCATAGGCTGAAATTTGTGCCTGCGGATCGGTACCCGAAATTACTTCTCTTAGTTCTACCATGTCGTTGTAGGGTGGGGTCTGGGCTAGGGCCTTGACGATGTTAGCCGCCTCAGACTGCCAAGCGTTACCGGAATACGACAGGCTCAGATAGATCTTGAATTTGTCTTGGGCCTGCGCATCGGGCGCGAGCCCGACCGAAGCCGCAGCGAAAGCCAGAACGGCGGCAGCTGATTTGTACCTTGCAGTTTTCATCTATTTTCCTTTTCAAAACTCTTTGGGAAGGCCACCACGCCTTAGCGGCCGAGAGAGCGCAGTTTCTGGAACAGCTCTTCGCGTAGCAGCAGGAGAGCGATCAGAATAATTGAGCCCTCGATGATAGTGCGCAGACCAAACTCCAGCCCGAGGGCGGCGATGATCGTACTCAGGATGGTCAGCAGCAGCGCGCCCCCCACGGTGCCCAGAAAATTTCCGCGACCACCCAGAATGGACGATCCTCCGATGACAACCGCCGCGATCGAGGGCAGCAGGTAATCGTCACCCATCCGGAGGGTGGCGCCGTTAGAATAACCCACTAGTGCAATGCCCACGAAGCCTGCGCAGATGGCGCTAAGGACGTAAGGTAGAAGGCGGATCAGCGTGACCGGTACGCCTGCATTTCGCGCGGCATCGACATTGGTGCCGACAGCATAAAGGTATCGGCCATAGACTGAGCGGCTCTGGAACAGCCCGCCCGCGAAGACGATGACGATAAGGGCGATGATAGGGGTGGGCAGGCCCAGAACCTGGCTCTTCATCATGGTCACGGCAGCATCCGGTGCGCCGCCGCGCGGGGTACCGCTAGTATAGCCCAGTAGCCCGGAAGCCACGATGATCGACATGGCCATCGTCATGATGAAGGGCGGCACCCGCAGCCAGATAACTCCCACGGCACTGGCAACGCCTACAAGAGCGCAGACGCCGAGAACGGCAGGCAGCAGGTACCACTCGTTAGGGTTTCCGGCCCCGACCCAGCTTGTCGCTAGGATTCCGCCAAGGGTCACTGTCGCCGGAAGCGACAGATCGAGCCCGCCGGTCAGGATCACCAAGCCTTGCCCGAACGACAGCACGACCAGAAAGAAGCCCAGCACCAAGACCGTCTCCACCTGAGACCAAGAGCCGAGGGCGGGATTGATGAACCTTGCGCTCAGCAGCAGCAGCAGGCAGAGGATCGCGACGCTGACGGTGCTGATCGTCTCGCGGCTGATCTTTGCGCTGCCGCGCGTGTCTCCTGTCTGGGAGAGGGTGGTGTTCTGAATCGCGGGTTCGGGAACGTCTATTTTGATTTTCGCGCTCATTTTCTGTCTCCCAAGCGTACGAGGAAGGAGCTGAAAACGACCGCCAAGATTAGGACTACGCCCTGAAACATGCCGGTGTAGAAGGACGACACGCCACTGGAGAAGAGCACCTTCTGCAGGAGCGTTAGCGTGGCCGCGCCCATCATTGTGACGAAGACGCCACCGCGGCCTCCGGACAATGAGGTGCCGCCAAGGGCCACTGCCGCGAAGGTCAGCATCAGAAGCGGTGTGCCGGAGGTCGGGTTGCCGGTGGCCGTCTGGGCGCTCAGCATGAATCCTGCCAATCCATAGGCGCAGCCCGCTACCACATGGGCTAAGAACCGGATGCGAGTGGTATCGATCCCCGAAAGTCGGGCGGATGTCTCATCCGCGCCGATGGCGTAGAGAGAGATCCCGAAGGCGGAGCGCCGGATCCAGATCCAGACCAGCAGCACCACGCCCAGTACGAGGCCCGAGACCGGAATGACGCCTACCAGCCGACCCGTCATCTCGTAGGAGATCCACTCGGCGACCCAGCCCCCTGGGGCCTTGAGTATCACCAGCGCTATGCCTTGGCAGATGATCATTGTGGCTAGCGTGGCGGCTATGGATTGCAGCCGCAGCATGGCGACGAGATAGCCGTTCACCGCGCCGATTGTGATCCCGATGGCCAAGCAGATCAGCACAGAAATCGCCGCACCACCTGGTCCTTCAAGCGGCCAGACCGCGAGGACGACATTGGTGATGGAGATCACACCCGCCACCGACAGGTCGAACCCCCGGCTGATGACGATGATCGCCTGGCCCGCCGCCGCCAGTGCCAGCGGTACCGTGTTATTCAGAAGCGCCACGATGGAGTGGGAGCTCAACGCCTTTGGCTGCTGAGCCGCATAGACAGCATAAAGACTTATATATATTAGAATAATGAGGCCTGCCCCGGTGATGAACCGGGTGAGAAGCGCCGGCCGCGTATCACCGGGGCTTCTTACGTCGATCTGCATGTCGGTCATGCTTGGCTTCCTTCTGTAGTCCGGAACTCGACATGGCCCAACATGGCGGCCACGAGCGCCTGCTCGGTGATTTCCTCGCCCTCGAAGCAGCGCATGACGCTTCCGCCGTAAAGCGCAAGGCACCGGTCGGCGAGCTGAACGATTTCGGGCAGTTCGGAGGAATAGAAAAGTACTGCGCCCCCAGTCTCGGCAAAGGCCCGGATCGCGCCATAGATGGATTGTTTGGTCCCTACATCGACTCCGCGTGAGGGATCGAAGAGTAGGAGCGTCTTCGCCCCTGTCGCCAACGTGCGGGCGATCAGCGCCTTCTGCTGATTGCCGCCTGAAAGGTCGCCGATGGGAAAGCTCAGGTAGCGCGGATTCATCTCAACCTTGTCGGCAGAGGCCTTCGCGATGGCCATTTCGCGCCCCTCGGTGATGAGCGCGCCGCGCGAGGCCTGTCCCATCACGGGCAGCACCACGTTGGTGGCTGCGGAGAGGCCGGGGAGGATGCCCTCAGTCTTCCGCTCCTCTGGCAGGTAGGCGATGCCGCTGCCGGTGCGCAGCGCGTTGCGCGGGCTAGTAAGGCGGACGGGGAGACCGTCGACCTCGATCTTGCCGGCCTTGGGATGTTCGAGGCCCGCTAGCATCCGAAACAGCCCGTGCTGACCTTGACCCTCCAGCGCCGCCACACCGAGGATATCACCGGGGCTGAGCTTAAAGCTCACGTCGTCAAGCCCGTAACCAGTCAGGCCCTCAACCTTCAGCCGGACGGCCCCGGTTTCGGGGCGGTGGCGGCGTGGCCGGCGCTCATGACGGGCTTCCCGGCCCACCATCATCTCGAAGATATCACCATCGGACGCATGCGAGAGATCGACCGAAGCGACCGAGGTCCCGTTGCGCAGTACGGTCGCGTCAGAGCAGATCTCTCGTACCTCCGCGAGCCGGTGGGAGATGTAGAGGACTGCCACACCGCGTGCGGTAGCCTCCTCGATCCGGGCGAAAAGCCACGTGGTTTCGGCCAGAGAGGCAGTGGGCTCGTCGAGGATCAGGACCTGACCGGCGGCATCTAGGGCTCGCGTGATCTCGATCCGCTGACGGTCGGCTAGGGGCAGCTTGCTGATTTCCGCCGCAGGGTCGATCCGGTCAAGCCCGTGACGGGACAGGATCTCCGTGCCGGCCTTCAGCGTCTCGCGGGCGGAGACCATGCCGGCGCGGCCTCTTGGGAGATGCGGCAGGAGAAGGTTCTGCGCAACGGAGAGGTTCGGAACCAAGCTGAGTTCCTGAAAGGCAGTGGCGACCTTACGATCTCTGGCCTCGATCAGTGACTGAGGAGCGTAGGGCTGGCCGGTGAGGGTCATCCGGCCGGCATTAGGTACGACAGCGCCGGTCAGGATCCGCACGAGGGTGGACTTTCCCGCGCCGTTCTCTCCCAGAAGCGCGTGGACCTTGCCCGGCGTGAGCGCGATGTCGGCCCGTTCCAGTGCCACGGTGGCACCGTAAACCTTCTTCAGGCCGGTTGCCTCCAAGGCATGCACAACAGGCCTCGGAACGGTGCCATCGGCACCGGACTGCTGGTCGAACATCTTTTCTCCTCCCTGCGTTCCCTATGCCCTCCTCGACAGTGGGAACGTTCCCATGAACATCAGCTAACAAGATTCTGGTCAAGAGTTATGTTGAAGAGCCTACTGTAGGCAGACACCGGGAAGCGAGGAGTTCTAGGATCAGGACCCATTGGTTTCGTACCTCTGCGCTGATTCAGTTGTTCTCCAGGAGGCCACTGATGAGCGATCTTTTCTGGCTCACCGACGAGCAGATGGCGCGGCTGCGCCCCTACTTTCCGAAGTCACATGGCCGTCCCCGGGTCGATGATCGGCGTGTGCTGAGCGGCATAATTTTCGTCAACCGCAATGGCTTGCGGTGGCGTGATGCGCCTCGGGACTATGGCCCGCCGAAGACGCTCTACAATCATTGGAAGCGATGGAGCGATCTGGGTGTCTTCGCCCGGATCATGGAAGGGCTGGCCGCCGAAGCGGGCGCGCCCAAGACGGTGATGATCGACGCGACCTATCTGAAGGCGCACCGCACGGCGACCAGCCGGCGGTCAAAAAAGGGGGCGTGGGCGCCTCATCGGGCGCACGAAGGGCGGGATGAACACCAAACTGCACGCTGTCTCCGATGCCGAAGGACGCCCGATCCGCCTGTTCATGACCGCCGGGCAGGTCAGCGATTACACCGGTGCCGCGGCTTTGCTCAGCAGTCTGCCCAAGGCCGACTGGCTTCTGGCTGACCGGGGTTATGACGCCGATTGGTTCCGCAGCGCCTTGCAGGACAGGGGGATCAGACCCTGCATCCCGAGCAGGAAGTTCCGCGCGAAGCCCGCGGCATACGACAAGCGCAGATACCGCCGCCGCAATCGCATCGAGATCATGTTTGGGCGACGGAAGGACTGGCGACGCGTTGCCACGCGCTACGACAGATCACCAAAGGTCTTCCTCTCAGCCGTCGCCCTCGCCGCAACCGTCATGTTCTGGCTGTGATCAGAATGAGTCCTGAACCTAAGGGCGCTTACGGAAGTCAACCGGCGTCGCGCGGCCGACAGACGTCCATCACGCTGGCGACGGCATGGCTGTCGCTGCTGTCTTGCCCTTCAAGTCGGTGATGACCTCGCCGATCAGTGCACGTAGCCAGCGGTGTGCGGGATCGTGCCGGTAGCGGACGTGCCAGGCCATTTCCACGGGAAAGCTGCCGAGGTCGATCGGGGCGGGCAGGATCTTCAGCCGGGGGTCGTGCATCAGCCGCCTGCAGATGAGCGAGGGCAAGGTGGCGCAATAGTCGGTCACTGCTACCATCTCGGCTACCGCGAAGAAATTGGTCACGGAGATCGCGACGTCGCGCTTTAGCTGGTGCTGCGCCAGCGCCTGGAACAGCCCGGCGCGCATCCGGCCAGGCGGCACGATGTTGACGTGCTTCATCGTCTCGAACTGCTCGCGCGTCATGGAATCGCCGATGGCCGGATGGTCGGCGCGGACGGCGCAGGCGAGCCCTTCGTCCATCAGGTGCTGGACGACGAGATTGTCGGGCGGGTCGACGATGCGCCCCAGCACGAGCGCCGTCGTGCCCGACACGACGCCTGTCTCAACGAGATCGTTGCCGTAGGGCGTCAGACGGAGCTTTATGCCGGGCGCGACCTTCTCTAGGCGCGCCACGACAGCGGGGACGAGGACGAATTCGACATAACCGTTCGGCGCGATCGTGAAGAGCCGTTCGGCCTGTGCGGGGTCGAAGGCCTGCTGACCGAGGACCGCGTCGTCCAGCTGCGCCAATGCCTCGGCGATCAGCGGTGAGAGTTCGAGCGCGATCGGGGTCGGCTGGATGCCATAGCGCTCGCGGACGAACAGCTGATCCTGAAGCATCAGTCTTAGACGCGATAGGGCATTGGACAAGGCGGGCTGTGTCATCCCCAAGCGCTCGGCGGCCCGCGTGACGCTGCGCTCCTCCATCAAGGCGACGAAGATCGGCAACAGGTTCAGGTCGTAGCGCATGCAGTCATCCTGTCAGACGTATATCTGAAATTAGAAAGATAAACTTCTAGAATATGTCAGCAAGGCCCATCTACCATCCATCGGCGGAGGACGCCGCGAACATGGAGGTTCAGATGAGCAAGGGTCAGGTTCTCGTTCTTGGGTCGAACGCGACACAACTCGGTCTGCGTGGCGGCGGTACCGCGACGGTCGGTCAGTATCTCAACGAGACGGCGGTCCCCGCGCTGGCTCTGCTCGACGCCGGCTATGATATTGTTCTCGCCACGCCCAATGGGGCCAAGCCGCACATCGACGCCGTCTCCGTTTCGGTTGATCATTTTGGCGGCGATGAGACGGCATTCCAGCGCGCCAAGGACTTTTTTGCCAGCCACCCGGCGATGAACGACGTGCGTACGTTGAAATCGGTCGTCGAAGACGGCCTGGACGGCTTCGTTGGCGTGTTCGTGCCGGGAGGTCACGCGCCCGTCGTCGACCTGATGCAGGACCGCGATGCGGGCACGATCCTCCGTCACTTCCACGCGGCAGCCAAGCCGACCGCGCTCCTCTGCCACGGACCGGTCGTCGTTGTCGCCGCGCTCGACGATGCTCCGGCCTTCCGCAAGGCGCTTGAGGAAGGCGATGACGCCGGGGCGGCCGAGCTGGCGCGAGACTGGATCTACGCGGGCTACCGCATGACCGTCTTTTCGGCGAACGAGGAGAAGATCGCTGAGGAGCAAGTGCTGAAGGGCGAGCTCTACTTCGACATGGAAAAGGCGCTGCGGTCGGCCGGTGGCGACGTCTCTGTCACCGACAAAAACTTCGCTTCGAATGTCGTCGTGGACCGGGAGCTGATCACGGGTCAGAATCCGGCATCGGACCGGGCCATGGCCGACGCGTTGATCGAAGCCCTCGATCGCGCCGCTGCGTGAGGACCAGGATGACCGGCGGGGTCCTAAGGGTGCGCCCTCCCAGGGATATAACCAAGACAAGGAACGGTGCCATGACCGCCAACGTGAAGATCGTCGCCGTCCTCACCGCCCGTGCGGATACCGTCGACCGCCTGCGCGCTCTGCTCGACGCCATGCTAAAGCCGAGCCGTGCCGAACCGGGCAATTTGCGCTACGATCTCTGGCAGGACCAGAGCGATCCGAACCGTTTCGTGCTCGACGAGCTGTACGCGGACGCGGATGCGGTCGCCGCCCACCGTGCGACGCCCCACTTCCAGAACTACCTTTCTCAGATCGGCGATCTGGCCGAGCGCGCTGCGTTCGTCCTCAACCCCGTCTCGGCGACCTGAGGATGGTGCCAATGTGCAAGCCTGAAGAATGGGTGGGTCCGGCACGGCTTGTACAGGCGTTCTACACAGACGAGGTGCAGATGATCGGCCTGTTGGCACCTGCGCTTCGCGTGGGCCTTTTGGGCCTCATTCATCCACGCGGCTACTGCTGAGGCGGAGCCGCGATCCGGCGAAAAATCAACACCTGACTTGAAGGAATACAGTCATGACCAAGGGTATCGAAGGCAAGGTCGTTCTCATCACCGGCGGCAGCACCGGCATCGGCGCAGAAACCGCGCGTCTTCTCGCGGAACGCGGCGCGAAGGTGGCCATCGCCGCCCGGCGCAAGGACAGGCTCGACGAGGTCGTCGCGGACATCGCCGCAAACGGCGGCACGGCACGCAGCTACGCGCTCGACGTCACCGACAAGTCGGCGGTCCAGTCCGTCGTCGCCGCAATCATTGCCGACTTTGGCCGCCTCGACGTGCTGATCAACAACGCCGGGCTGATGCCGATCCGTCCAATGGCCGAGGTCAACACCGACGAGTGGGACCAGATGATCGACGTCAATCTGAAGGGTACGCTCTACGGCATCGCAGCGACCCTTCCCGGCTTCCTCGAGCAGGGCAGCGGCCATATCATCAACTTGAGCTCGGTTGCGGGCATCAAGGTCTTCGCACCGGGCGGCACGGTCTACTCCGGCACCAAGTTCGCCGTCAGCGCGATCAGCGAGGGCTTGCGCCACGAGGTGGGTGAAAAGGTCCGTGTCACGTCGATCGAGCCTGGAGCTGTCGAAAGCGATTTGAAGTTCACGACGTCTGGCACGGCTGCCGAGACGGTGCTCGACTTCTACAAGCAGGCCATCCCGGCGGCATCGGTGGCGCGTGCTATCGCGTTCGCTGTCGAACAACCTGATAACGTCGACGTCAACGCGATCGTCATCCGACCGACCGCACAGCAGTTCTGATTTCGACGATGAGGCGCGGCCGCATGTGCTCCGCCTTCTGGGGAACGTTCCGGCCCGCTCGTCTGTTACTTTGCCGAATGATATCTGTCCGTTTAACTTGAGGAGTTGATGATGCCCAAACTTGCGCTGTATGTGCCACTGAAGGCCAAGCCCGGAAAAGAGAGCGATGTCGCGGATTTTCTGACCTCGGCGTTGCCGCTCGTTCAAGCTGAGCCGGGCACCCTGACCTGGTATGCGATTGAGGAAGGTCCCGGTGCGTACGCGATCTTCGATACGTTCGACACAGAGGAGGATCGGCAGGCGCATCTTGACGGCAAGGTTGCCGCCGCACTGATGGACAAGGCGGAAGAACTGTTTTCTGAACCGCCGCAGATTCACAAGTTCACCCTGCTGGCCGCGAAATAGCGGAGCGGTCGGCACCCTAAGCTGCCGTTCGACTGTACGGTTTGGGACGTCTGCCCTCTGGAATGGACGCGCCTGCTTCTGAACTCAATAGAAGCAATACGACAGGCCATCCGCGATAGTGGATGGCCTTATCTTTTTGCGCTTATACTGCTTTTGATGGTGCTGCTGATAAGGCTGCGTCTATGCACTGCGCCGTCATGGCGCCGTTGTTTTCGCAGGGATTTCTTGAGTGCATCAATCCGCCGCTTTTTTAGACATTCCCGGCCCAAGAAATCGAAAAGCCGCCGAAAATCGATCCGAGAACTGCCGAACGGGAAGGAACCGATCAGGCATCAGGCGGTTTAGGACCCTGAGATCAGTTGGAAAGATGCGAGTTCCTTCGCCGTTGCGCTGGACCGGATCATCAGCAAGCGCTCGACTTGATGACGCCTTGAGCGGCGCTACGAAAGGAAAAAATCCATGAAAGCTGTCGTATACAACGGACCCAAAGACGTTTCCGTGGATACCATCGACGATCCCAAGATCGAGAAACCGACCGATGTAATCATCCGGGTGACCACCACCAACATTTGCGGTTCTGACCTTCACATGTACGAGGGCCGTACCAGCTTCGAGAAGGGCAGAGTCTTCGGCCACGAAAACCTTGGCGAAGTCATCGAGGTCGGCGCTGCCGTAGATCGGATCAAGAAGGGCGATCGCGTCTGCATGCCGTTCAACGTGGGTTGCGGGTTCTGCGAAAATTGCGAACGCGGTCTGACGGGGTTTTGCCTCACGACCAACCCTGGAACCGCCGGCGCAGCGTATGGCTTTGCCGAGATGGGGCCGTGGCAAGGCGGTCAGGCCGAGTTGTTGCGCGTTCCTTATGCGGACTTCAATTGTCTGAAGCTGCCCGAGGACGCCAAAGAGAAGGAGGACGACTATGTCATGCTCTCCGACATCTTCCCGACAGGTTGGCATGGCGTCGAACTGTCCGGTTTCCTGCCCGGCGAAAGCATCGCAATCTACGGCGCTGGTCCGGTCGGTTTGATGGCCGCGCACTCCGCCCAAATCCGCGGTGCCGCTCAGATCTTCGTGGTCGATTCTCACGATGACCGCCTGAAACTGGCCGAGGCGATGGGCGCGATTCCGATCGACATGCGCAAGGGCGATCCCGCCCAGCAGATCCTAGACGCAACCGGCGGCCTCGGGACCGACCGTGGGGTCGAGGCGGTAGGTTACCAGTGCTGCGATCGCCACGGCAAGGAGCGCAGCAATTACACGATGAACTGCCTCGTTAAAAGCACGAAGGCCACCGGCGGTATCGGCGTTGTCGGCGTGTTCATCCCGAAGGATCCAAAGGCGCCCGACGATCTCCAGAAGGAAGGCAAGATTGCGTTCGACTTCGGCAACTTTTGGTTCAAGGGGCAGAAGATCGGCACCGGGCAATGTAATGTAAAGCATTATAACCGGCGGCTGATGAACCTTATCGAGCATGGCCGGGCCAATCCTGCGCAAATCATCTCGCACCGACTGCCGCTCGATCAGGCGCCAGATGCCTACAAGCATTTCGATGCGCGCGACGATGGCTGGACCAAGGTTGTGCTCAAGCCGACTGCCTGACCTTAGTATTTGACGGAAAAGGAAATAGCTATGACATTACAGGGCAAATCGGTTGCGGTTCTGATCGCGCCCCGCGGGACGGAAGAGCCAGAATTCTCGAAGCCCAAGCAAGCTATCGAGGAGGCTGGCGGCAAAGTGACCGTGGTCAGTTTTGAAACGGGCGTGGCTCGCACAGTCAATAGCGACCTTGACGAGGGCGGCAGCTATACTATCGACAAGACGTTTGCCGAGGTCAAAGCCGACGATTTCGACGGCCTTGTCGTGCCCGGAGGGACTGTCGGCGCCGACAAGCTGCGCGGTAGCGGCGAGGCAATTGGTTTCATCCGGGCCTTCTTCGATCAAAAAAAACCGGTTGCGGCTATATGCCATGCACCCTGGACATTGATTGAGGCTGACGTGCTTAAGGGGCGGTCCCTGACGTCCTACCCAACGCTGAAGGTCGATATCGAGAACGCCGGCGGTACATGGGTCAATGACGAAGTCGTAGTCGACAACGGCCTTGTCACAAGCCGCGACCCCAATGATTTACCCGCCTTCTGTGCCAAACTCATAGAGGAAGTCGCGGCAGGCGTGAGCGCTGGGCTCGCAGCCGGCAAGTAAAGACGGGGCGGCCTCGGCAAACCATTTGAGGCCCGCTCACGGAAGAAGGTCCACGCGAGACAGGCGTAGCGGATGGCCGCTGATGATGGTCATCCGCTACGCCGCGTATCAGACGAACACGGCGCGCCGGACGAGCAGTCAAACGTTAAGTCGCGTCAGCCGCGGTGAACTCCTCGGCGGCTCTGATAGGCTTCTAGGCTTGACCCATTGTAGCGTCCGGGTTCTTTCACATAGTCGACTCTAGGTTCGGTCGCCTCGTGGCCTCCCGACCGTTACCGGGCGGTCCCAGCCGACCGACCGCCACCACACTAGCTCTGCTGTTCTTGCGACCTGGATACCGACTAGGTTCACGACCTACAGCGCCGCTTTAAGATAGGGGGCGGTGAGACTGCCTTCCGCTTCCGCAACGACGCCAGGGACGCCGCTGGCAACGATACGGCCACCATCTTCCCCGGCCCCCGGTCCCAGATCGATGATCCAGTCCGCCTGTGTGATGGCGCGCATGTCATGTTCTACGACTACAACCGTATTGCCGGCGTCGACGAGGCCCTGCAGATGTTGCATCAGCCGGTCCGCATCGGAGGGGTGAAGCCCCGAAGTTGGCTCGTCGAGGATGTAGATCGTGTTGCCGCGTTGAGCGCGTTGCAGTTCAGCCGCCAGCTTGATGCGCTGCGCTTCCCCGCCAGACAGCTCGGTCGCCGGCTGTCCGAGCCTCAGATAGCCAAGACCGATCTCCCGCATTACATCGAGGGAGCGCATCACGGATGCCTCGCCAGCGAAGAAATCGCACGCATCGTCGACCGTCAGTTCGAGCACCTGGGCAATATTGCGCCCGTTCCATTCTACTTCGAGCGTTTGCGGGTTGTAGCGAGAGCCATGACAGGTCGAGCACGGCGCAAAAACGCTCGGCAGGAATAGCAGCTCCACCATAACGTATCCCTCGCCCTCGCACACCGGGCAGCGGCCTTGCGCGACGTTGAACGAGAACCTGCCCGGGCTATAGTGTCGCCGGCGGGCGAGCGGGGTATCAGCGAAGATCCTTCGCACATGATCGAACATGCCGCTGTAGGTGGATAGGTTCGAGCGCGGCGTGCGGCCGATCGGTTTCTGATCGACCCGCACCAGCCTGCGAACATGCTCCATGCCTGCGACAATGCGTCCTTCACTATCGTTCTGCGCAACATCGAGCAGCGGATCGATATCCGCCTCGTCGGCCACGGGGGAGCCGCCGAGGTGTTCCGTGACAAGCTCGGGCAGCGCCTGACTGACAAGACTGGATTTGCCCGATCCCGAAACGCCGGTGACAGCGGTAAAGCAGCCGATGGGAAACTCGACGTCGAGACCATGGAGATTATTACGCCTGATCCCTTCCAGACGTAGCCATGCCTTGGGATCGCGGGGTGTGCGCTCACTGCGGAGCGGCTCTGCGAACAGGTAGCGGCGGGTGATCGAAGTCTCGACGTCGGCAAGCCCCTCTATCGGCCCGCTGTAGAGGACTTCTCCGCCCTTTTCCCCGGCTCCTGGCCCAACATCGACCAGCCATTCGGCGTGGCGGATCACGTCGAGATCATGTTCGACGACGAACAGGGAGTTGCCCGCCGCCTTGAGACGCTCGAGGATAGTGAGCAAGGCTTCGCCATCTGCCGGGTGCAACCCCGCCGAAGGCTCGTCAAGCACATAGACCACGCCGAAAAGCTGCGACGACAATTGGGTGGCAAGGCGCAAGCGCTGCAGCTCTCCGGAGGAGAGCGTCGGCGTGCTGCGGTCGAGCGAAATGTAGCCAAGGCCAAGATCGATCAGCGCCTCGAGACGCTCGATCAATTCGCAGGCAAGGCGTTGGGCGGCGATCCGCTTTTCGTCGGAGAGGTTGGGCGTGCGGCGCACGTCGGGCGCGCTCTTGTGCGCAGAGCCGCCCGCGGCAACCCGTTGTTCGACCGCTGCATCGCGGGCCGCTTTTTCCAGAACATGGCCCTTTGAGGCGGCGAAGGTCGATCCATATTCGCCACGCGCGACGGGCGTGAGCAAGTCCTTCAGCTTGAGCACCGTCAGGTCGCCGAACTCGGCAATGTCGAGGCCGGCGAATTTGACCGACAGGGCTTCGCGCTTCAGGCGCTTGCCGTCGCAGGTCGGGCAATCGCGGCCGATGATATATTGCGAGACGCGCTTCTTCATCAGCGCGCTTTTGGTGTTGGCGAAGGTTTCCAGCACATAGCGGCGTGCGCCGGTGAAGGTGCCCTGATAGCTCGGCTCCATGCGGCGCTTGAGCGCCGTCCGGGTCTGTTCGGGCGTCAGGCCCGCATAGACCGGCACCGTCGGCGCCTCGTCAGTAAAGAGGATCCAGTCGCGATCCTTTTTCGGCAGGTCGCGCCACGGCGTATCGACTTCATAGCCGAGCGAAACGAGGATATCGCGCAGGTTCTGGCCATGCCAGGCGGTCGGCCAGGCGGCGATTGCCCGATCGCGAATGGTGAGGCTGTCGTCTGGCACCATCGTCTCTTCGGTCGCATCATATACGCGGCCGATGCCGTGGCAGGTCGCGCAGGCCCCCGCGACCGTGTTGGGGGAGAAATCCTCCGCATAGAGCATGGGCTGATGGCGCGGATATTCGCCGACGCGGGAATAGAGCATCCGCACCAGGCTGGAGAGCGTCGTCACGCTGCCGACCGAGGATCGCGCGTTGGCCAAGCCGCGCTGCTGCTGCAACGCGACCGCAGGCGGCAATCCGTCGATCGCGTCGACCTCCGGCACGCCGGCCTGGTCGATCAGGCGACGGGCATAGGGCGCAACCGATTCCAGATAACGCCGCTGGGCTTCGGCATAAAGGGTGCCGAACGCGAGCGATGACTTGCCCGAGCCCGATATGCCGGTGAACACCACGAAGGCGTCGCGCGGTACATCGACGTCCACATTTTTTAGGTTGTTCTGGCGCGCGCCGCGAACCTGCACGCAAGCGGGCGGCCCCGCATGCCCATGATCGATGGCCGGCGTCGCCGCGTGTCTATCCTTGTTCTTCAATTCAGTCTTCCTGCCATATCCGCCCGTGCGGCCCGTGTTTCATCACAGTCGGGGTAACAGATGAATTTATTTCCGACACAATACATCCAACGGCCAGGCTGGCCCGATGTTCGGCACCTTTGAAATATTTTTCCAGCTTCAGACAAAGGTTGCGACAAAACGTTTTTCCCGTTGGGTCGCGCCACGAGGCCACGCACCCGGCAGCGAAGCGCCAGGGCCAGGCCGCCCCCTGGTCCGTGCCGCTATCGGCGTGTAACGATCGCACTTCGGCGGTTGTTACCCCATCGCGGCGCGTTGTCCAGTTGCCAGGGCGCGCTTCATCATGGCCGGGGTCGGGCCATGATGAAGGCTGGCTTGTCGATCCGAGCGCTTGGCGCCGCCTCGGATCGGCGGGTCAGTAGTGAATGACTGTGCGGATCGACTTGCCTTCGTGCATCAGTTCGAACGCCTCGTTGATCTCCTCCAAACCCATCGTGTGGGTTACGAACGGGGCCAGATCGATATCGCCTCTCATCGCGTCCTCGACCATGCCGGGGAGCTGTGTCCGTCCCTTGACGCCGCCGAAAGCGGACCCCTTCCATACGCGGCCCGTGACGAGCTGGAATGGACGGGTGGAGATTTCTTCGCCCGCGCCGGCAACGCCAATCACGATCGACTGACCCCAGCCACGGTGCGCTGATTCAAGCGCGGCGCGCATGACGTGGACGTTGCCGATGCACTCGAAGGTATGATCGATGCCCCAGCCCGTCATCTCGATCAGCACCTGCTGGATGGGCTTGTCGTGGTCCTTGGGGTTGATGCACTCGGTCGCACCGAACTGGCGTGCCAGCTCGAACTTGGACGGATTGGTGTCGATGGCGATTATGCGACCCGCCTTCGCCTGGCGAGCACCCTGAATCGCCGCGAGGCCGATGCCGCCCAGGCCGAACACGGCGACCGAGTCTCCAGGCTGGACCTTGGCGGTATTGTGGACTGCGCCGATGCCGGTCGTGACGCCGCAGCCCAGCAGGCAGACATGTTCGGGGTTAGCCTCGGGATTGATCTTGGCGAGCGAGACATCGGCGACGATAGTATATTCACTGAAGGTTGAACAGCCCATGTAATGATAGAGGGGCTGGCCATTGTACGAAAAGCGGGTGGTGCCATCGGGCATCAAGCCCTTGCCCTGCGTTTCGCGGACAGCGACGCACAGGTTGGTCTTGCCCGACACGCAGAAGTCGCACTTGCCGCACTCGGCGGTGTAGAGCGGAATCACGTGATCGCCCGGGCTGACGCTGGTGACGCCCTCACCGACCTCGACAACGATGCCCGCGCCCTCGTGGCCTAGAACCACCGGGAAAACGCCCTCCGGATCACTGCCCGCCAGCGTGTACGCATCGGTGTGGCACACGCCGGTGTGCGTCACCCGGATGAGCACTTCGCCCTTCCGGGGTGGGGCGACATCGATCTCGACGATTTCGAGTGGCTTGCCCGCCTCGAAGGCTACAGCGGCGCGAGATTTCATGTTGGGATACCCTCGTTGATTGAAGCTGATTGCCGGTGCGAGGCCGTTGCGTCATCGCAAATTCGACGACGTTCCCATACTGGCAGGGAGTATATTTATCATACCCCCGCCAGTATACAAGAGGTGTCCCAGTGAGGATCTCGAACCAGGGAGGCATCCAGGGGCTGGCTTCGCTTCGCAGACCTCCATCGAGGTCCCGAACGCCGCAGTCTGCGCTTTGGGGCGGTTGGCTGGATACGAGGTTTTTGCTCTGACTGCGGGAGAGCACAGGCAGAAAAACAGCCTGAAATCGTTACTTAAGATAAGTACGCAGAATTTTCATTACGCCCTCCACGTCATCATCGTGATCGCCTCCCTCGCTTTTGACGGCCGGATCTGCGCCGACACCGAATGTTTCCCTCAGGTGACTCTCCATCACTTCTGCCATCAGTCCATTTGTCGCGCCACGCATGGCGACAATTTGCTGCAGCAGGGGAGCGCAATCGGCCCCGGCTTCGATCGCGCGTTCCAGAGCGTCCGCCTGGCCCTTGATGCGCCGCAAGCGTGTGATGGCTCGCTTCTTGTCCTCTGATGAATGTGGCATCGCGCTTTCCCGAGAAATCGCTTCAGCATACTATACAGGGGGGGAGTTTCAATCCTATCCAGAGACTGGCGCTTCTGTAATCAGGCGAGGGTCCCCGCCCCATTTCAAAATTCGCCCCCCGATCGGGCAGGCATAGCCGCCATGTTGCCCTGATACAGGTCTGGCACGCGGAGGAGGAGCGGTCATGCTCTCAAGCCTGCGCCACAAGCAACGACGGCATGGGCGCTGAGGGTCCGATCCTGTGTCCGGGAGGGGGGAGCCATCGCTCGCTCCCCCAGAATTGCCGGTCAGACCGTGACGACGACCTTGCCGATCTGGTCGTTCGATTCGAGGAAGCGGTGCGCGTCCTGGATGGCGTCGAGCGGGAAGGTGCGCGCGATCCGCGGCTTGAGCGCGCCCGATTCCAGTCCCGCCACGATGAACGCCTTGGCGCGATCGAGGGCGGCATCGTCCGAGACGATCTCGCTGTAGAGATAACCCTTGAGCGTGAGGCTCTTGCCCAGCACGGAGAACAACGGGAACGGCGTCGGCTCGCCGCTGAGCGCGCCATATTCGAGCAGGATGCCGCCGCGCGCCATGCTCGCGGTCAGCGGTTCGAACGACGGGCCTCCGACCGGATCGAGCACCACGCGCGCACCTGCACCATCGGTTATCTCCATCACCTTCGCTACCAGATCCTCTTCCCCGGTCGCGACGACATGATGTGCACCGGCATCAAGCAGGGCCTGGCGCTTGGCGCCGGTACGCGTCGTTGCGATCACCGTCGCGCCGACCATCCGCGCAATCTGGAAGGCAGCAAGGCCGACGCTGCTGGACGCAGCCGTGACGATGACGAAATCGCCCTCGCCGAGCTTCGCCTGCTCCACCAGCGCACCCCAAGCGGTGACATACTGCATCCACACGGCCGCCGCTTCCTCGAACGACAGCGCCACCGGATGCTTGACGACGAGGCGGGCGGGCACGTTGGCGACCTCGCCATAGGTGCCCCAGCGCGCGATATCGAGCGGGGGGATGACGCTGACGGCTTCGCCTTCCGCAAACCCGGTCACGTCCGCGCCGACCTTAACGACGGTGCCGGCAGCCTCATAGCCAAGGCGGCTCGGGAACTCGGCTTCCTGAAGGTAGGCATGGTTGCGGAACATCACCTCGGCGCGGTTTATGCCTATCGCCTTGACCGCGATCTGCACCTCGTCGGCCGCGGGCGCGGGCACTGCCAAATCTTCAATCTTGAGGACACTGGCGTCGCCATATTCGTGGATTCGAACGATGCGGCTCATGGGACATTCCTTGATTATTGAACGATCGTTCTGTATCGAGGTCAGCGACGAGGTTCAAGCTATTATTTATCGATCATTCCATATCAGGCGTCAGACATGACAGAGACGAAAGCACGTCGCGGCGCAGGTCGCCCTCGCGCGTTCGACACTAACGCAGCGCTCGACAAGGCGGTACGGCTGTTCTGGCAGCGCGGCTACGAGGCGACTTCGATGGCCGATCTGGTGGCGGAGACTGGCGTCGCCGCCGCCAGTCTCTATGCGGCGTTTGGCAACAAGGCGGGGCTGTTCGCGGCGGTGATCGAGCGCTATGCCGCCACGTTCAGCGTCCACCTCTATGCCCCCATCAACGACCCGGCGTTGTCCACCTTCGAGGCCGTCAAAGGCCTGCTAGAGCGAGCGGCGTCATCGTTCTCGGAGCCTGGAACGCCGGCTGGCTGCTTCATGTATTCGGCAGCGGCAGCCGTGTCGCCGGCGTCCGCCGCCATCGAATGCCTGCTGCGCGACAAGCGTATCGCGGCGGAGGCCCTCCTGATCGAGCGTCTGCATCGCGGCGCCGCGCAGGGCGAGCTTGCGGCCGATGCCGATCCGGCCGTCCTAGGCAAATTCATCAATACGGTCATGGAAGGCATGTCCGTTCAAGCGCGCGACGGCGCTACGATTAACGAACTGCTCTCCATCGCCAAAATGGCACTCGATAGATGGCCGGCTGCGGTGTGATCGTCCAGGCGAGATCGTCCTCGGTGACCTTGCAACAAACATCTGTCGACTTACAACCAAGCCCACTCCGAGCCCAGTCCGTATGCCCGAATTGACCTGACCCCCGCTCTTTAATACAGCTGCGACCAGAGACTGACCGGTTGAGCTGCTACCCGTTCTTGGACCACCTGGCGGGCCGTCATCCAGCTCCTACCGGCAGTGGCGGGCCATGTGCCGCTGACCGGTTTACTAGCGATATCGGCGGCTTGTTGCCGATGGCGCTATTGGCCGCACCTCGTTGTAGTCTCTGCGCCAAGCCTCGCATTTTCGAACAGCGTCGTCGAGGCTCATGGAACCAGTGCTGGTTCAGGCACTCCGCCTGGAACTTCCCGTTGAAAGACTCGATGAACGCGTTGGCTGTCGGCTTGCTCGGCGCGATGTAATGCCACTCAATGCCGACATCTCCCGACCAGGCGAGCACCGCGTTCGAGGTCAGTTCGGTCCCATTGTCGCTGACGACCATCTTCGGCCTGCCACGCTCGGCGATCAGATCGGCCAGCTCGCGCACGACACGCCGGCCCGAGATCGACGTGCCCACCACCGGCCGGAGGCATTCGCGCGTCACGTCATCGACGATGTTGAGTACGCGGAACCACCGGCCAGTGACGAGCTGGCCGTGCACGAAGTCCAAGCTTCAGCGCTGGTTCGGGAGCGCCAGCACCGGCGCGGGTACTCGGCTGCCTGTAGCGCGCCTTCATCCTTTACGGCGACAACCGCGCATGCCCGCCGCTCGCTCATCCCCAACGTCGCCTAGATGTGACGGCCTGCAATGATGATCGGCTCGGCGCGAGATTATAGGCTCGTTCTGACGCACGCTCCGTGAAATTGTAGGTCGGTCTGAAGCCACGCTGTTTGAGAACGAGCGCGCTCTGTGTGAGACGGACGCGAGAAGGCGATCGACCGGCGCGCATTAAGTGAGACGTTCAGATCGGCAATCCGGCGACGCGCATCTCGTCGGTGAGCTCGGTCGCGCGAGCACCTTCCAGCTCGCCCCGCATGAGCTTGCGGATCTCGGCGGGCTTGGCGTCGAACTGGTCGCACAGCGCCTTCACGTCGTAGCCGTGCCGGTTCAGCTCGGGCTCGATGTCGTCGAGGCGGCGCGACAGCACGCCGTCGACGATGGTCCCGTCGATCGGCTTGGCACCGATTCCGAACCCGGCCTCGAACGCGCGGACGAGGTAGCGGCTGAGCTGGAGCGGCGTTTTCAGCCGCGCGGCGAGCAGGGTCGCCGCTTCGTCGGTGATCACCTCCTCGGGCTCGACGCCCTCCTCGAGCGAGGCGCGAAGTACCCAGTCGATGAAGTCGCGCTGACGGTCGCGCAGCCCTCCGAATTCGAACAGCGTCGTGCGATCAAACATTACCTACGTCCGGACGCAGGAGGGCTTCGCCTACCTCGCGGTGGTCATCGACCTGTATTCCCGGCGCGTGGTCGGCTGGTCGATGCAAAGCAGGCAGACGACAGATGTCGTTTTGCAGGCGCTGCTCATGGCTGTCTGGCGACGCAAGCCGAAGGGAAAGGTGCTGATCCACTCGGATCAGGGCAGCCAGTTCACCAGCATGGACTGGACTGCGTTCCTGCGTGCCCACAATCTGGAGCATTCGATGAGCCGCCGCGGCAACTGCCATGACAACGCTGTCGCCGAAAGCTTCTTCAACCTGCTGAAACGCGAGCGGATCACGCGTAGGACCTACCGGACACGCCACGACGCCAGGCAGGATGTGTTCGATTACATCGAGATGTTCTACAACCCGAAGCGCAAGCACGCGAGAAACGGGATGCTGTCGCCCGCCGAGTTCGAGCGGCAGCAGATGATGAGACGTGAAGGCGTCTAAGAAACTCGGGGCTATTCAAAGTGCATCATGAACGGCCTTGGTAATCGCTTTTCGATCACCCCATTCCGCAATGTTTCCTGAGTATTCGATTATCACGTGAGGCATTAGTCCGTCCCTTCTGCGTCTTGTTGAATAAAGCTTTTGGCGATGTCCGCTCTGGATGCAGTCTTTACGACATGGGCAAGCATATCCACCGTTTGACTTTCGTTGCCCGCAATTCGCACGAGATAGGTGGGGCATTCGGCCAGGTGTCGGGGCAGAGGATAGCTGTGAAGTGCATCGGAACCTGATACACCCTTCAGGTAACTCGCAGGCAAAACAGCCTGGCCCATGCCGGCATGCAGGCACCCGACGATCGCATCCAGCGATCCGAACTCATGAATGACCGGTGCAATGCCCGCATGCTCGCACATCCGCTCGGCTTGTTCCCGATAGGTGCAACCGGTGCGGAATGCGAGGAGGGGATACTGCGCAAGAAATTCGGGGTGAAAGGGGTCGGCAGAGGATGTTGGACGAGCCAGAAGCAGGGTTTCTTCGAAGACGGGCTCCGATACAAAGGCTCCCTCCATCGGACGCGCCATGAAGGCGCAGTCGATCTCGCGACGCAACATCAGGTCCCGCAGAACACCCGTGCTGCCGGCCGTGAGGGAGAGCCGCAGCTCGGGGCAGTCTTGTCCAAGGCGCAGGAGAACAGGAGGAAGGCGGCGCGCCGCCGTGGTCTCCATGGCACCGATCCTAAGAGTGCCAGCGACCTTCCCCTGGTACCGCAGGTCCGCCACCGCGAGATCGTGCAGACGCAGAATCTCCCGCGCCCTCCGTTCCAATCTGGTTCCGTCGGCGGTGGTACGGATCGTGCCCGCCCTCTCGATCAGCTTGCAGCCGAGTTCAGCCTCCAGCTTCCGGACGTGAGCCGTCATGTTCGACTGCACGGTGTTCAGAACCGCCGCAGCATCCTGGAAGCTCTGCTGATCCAGGACCGTGACGAATGCTCGAAGCGACTTGATATGCATGAGATCACTATCACTAAAAGTGATGGAATGTTGCTAGTTAATGCATTTCTATTCGCTTAATCAATGCATCACAATAGCCGCTGTTAAAAGCGGAGGTGTTATGCTGCGGTCTGTGCTCATCTTTGCCATCAGTGCCATGTTCCTCGGACTGGGACTGGGGCGCTTCGCCTTCAGTCCTCTCATCCCGGAACTGGTGGGAAACGGCTGGCTGGACGTGGAAGCCGCCCAAACGGTGGGGGCGGCAAATCTCGTCGGATATCTTGTCGGCGCGCTTCTAGCCAAACCTGCCCTGCGCCTGACGAACGAGCGCACCTTGTGCGTGCTGTCGGGAGCACTCGTCTTTCTCTCCTACGATCTGCTCATCATGCCTTTCGGGGTCGGGTGGTTCTGGATCATGCGTTTCCTCGCAGGGGTCGGTGGTGCTCTGCTGATGGTCGTGGCGACGGCCGCCGCCGGCCGCCAGCTCGCCGCACTCGACCGCAAGCAGTTTCAGCCCATAGTCTTCGTGGGCATCGGTCTCGGCGCGCTGTTCGCCGCTATCTGTCTGCCGCAGGTGCTGGCCTACGGGATCGAAGTCAGCATCGTCGCGCTGATGGTCTTTTCCGGGGTGGCACTTGCCGCCTTGTGGTGGAGCAGCGGCTTCCTGCAGCGGAATATTGCGCCGCGATCATCATCCGAAGGGTCTGTGTCTCGCACGGGTTGGGGTGTGTATCTCATTCTCCTTGCCTATGGCTTCGATGCGTTGGGGTTTGTCATGCATACGGTCTACCTGCCGGACATGCTCCGCCGGGCCTATAGACATACCGAGGGACAGGTGGGCCTGAGTTGGGCGATGTTCGGCATCGGTGCCTGCTTCGGTCCCCTTTTCGTCATGGTTCTCCGTCGGGTCCTGTCGGTTTCCAACGCCTTGTGGATCGCCTTCGCACTCAAGGCTCTCGGGGTCGCACTTGTTCTCGTCGCAACCGATCCGCTCACGGCCAGCCTGTCGCTGTTCATCGTGGGAATGCTGACGCCGGGTGTCGTCATCCTTACATCGGGCGCGTTGTCCGCAGCGGCACCGCCCGACCGTTACCTCGCGCTTTGGGCCGGCGGGACCGCGCTCTTCGCGCTTTGCCAGATGATGAGCGGCATGTTTATCGCGGCGACGTCGGCACAGCGCTATGAGACCGCTCTGGTTCTGTCGGTCGTAGTTCTCGGGATGGGCGCAGTCCTTGCCCTCACCTCCAAACTTCTTCTCCAGAAAGAGGCTTCGCGATGAAACTCTACCTCAACGGCACGTCCCCTTTTGCCCGCCTGGTGCGGGCAACCGCTCTGGAACTGGATCTGGGCACTGTTGCACTGGAATGGGTCGATCCCTGGGCCGATCAGCCTGCACTGATGAGGGTCAATCCCCTGAGCCGCGTTCCTGCTTTGGAAAATGACAGCGGGGACGTTCTGACGGAGACGCTGCTGATTGTTCAACACCTGATCACGAGCGCAGGTCATGATGCCGGGCTTCAAACGGAAGATGTTCGCACGATCTCCGAGCTTGGTGTTGCCTATGGGATGATGGAACTGGCATTCGCCTTCACCATTCACAAGAAGCATTGCGGCGACGCGGGCACCACGCTGCAAGACCGCCGCCAGGCATCTCTCGGGCGCGGCTTGCAAGCCATGGAGACGGCCGTGACCGAGGATACGCGCTGGAGCCTGTCGCGCCTCTGCTTGTGGATCGCGCTCGATTATATTCGCTTCCGCAGTGTTATCGACCTCAGTTCGGATCGTTACCCTGCGCTCCACACGTTCTTTGCGGCTCAACAAAATCGCGCCGCCCTTCAAAACACGTCCTTTGCCTGACCCGGGTCAAAGATCCTCACAGGCAATTAGAAAGAGCGCATCATGCCCAAGCCCCTATCGTCAACCACCGTGGCCGTGGTCAAAGCCACGGTTCCTGCCTTGGCCGAACACGGAGCAGCCATCACGGCCGCAATGTATGCCCGGCTGTTTCAGGATCCGGAAATCCGCGCGCTGTTCAATCACGCCAATCAGGGCGAGGACGGCCATCAGGTTCATGCCTTGGCAGCGGCAATATTGGCCTATGCCCGTAACATCGAGGACCTTTCCGTGCTGACGCCCGTGGTCGAGCGGATCGCACAGAAACATGTCGGCTTCCATATCCTGCCCGAACACTATCCATTCGTGGCCGAGGCCCTGCTGACAGCCATTCAGGATGTGCTGGGTGATGCAGCGACTGAGGACATTCTGACGGCATGGGGCGAAGCCTACTGGTTCCTCGCTGATATTCTCAAAGACCGGGAAGCCGCACTGCGCGATCAGTTGAACAGGGCCGAGGGAGGCTGGACCGGCTGGCGTCGCTTCGTCGTGGCAGAGAAGATCCGCGAAAGTGGCCAGATCATGTCGTTCATCCTGCGCCCAGAAGACGGAGGTGTGGTCCTGCGTCACAAGGCCGGGCAGTATCTCACCCTTCGGCTGTCGAATGGCATGAAGCGCAATTACTCCATCTCCTGCGCTTCGAACGGGCAGATTTTCCGCATCACCGTCAAACAGCAGGCTGACGGAAAGGGCGGATCGCGCCTGCTGCACGAAAGCGTGCAGATAGGAGATGTGCTGGAATGCACCCCGCCGTCAGGAGACTTTTTCCTGCCCGATCACTTGGAACGACCTGTCATCCTGCTCTCGGGAGGCGTCGGTCTGACGCCCATGGTCGCCATGGCCGAGGCCATCGCGGCAGAGCATCCGGGTGCGGAGGCTTGGTTTGTGTATGGCACGCAGAACGCGTCCGCCCATGCATTGGGCCCCCAGATCGCGGCGGCGGCGCGTGTCAGCGGGATGCATGTCGCGACCTTCTATAGCGATCCGCGCGCGCAGGATTCCCCGGTGCGGCCCGGAAGGATCACGATGGACTGGCTGAAGGAGAACACTCCCCTTTCCGGGGCCGACATCTACCTGTGTGGACCCCGCCCGTTCCTGACGTTCTTTGTCTCGGAACTGCGGAAGGCCGGCGTCCCTCCTGAGCGCATGCATTTCGAGGTGTTCGGACCGACTGACGAACAGATCGCCGCTTAATCAATGACGGACACGAACACCACCTTACTTGGCGGGGTGGTGTCTTCGGCCTCTTGAAGGTCCACCTGGGACTCTGAGACGTCATGTCACCCTGTTCGAAATCGAACCAGACCGTGTGAAAACTCAAACAAGATTCACAGGTTTGGGCGACGGTGGTATTCTTGGTCATGGCACATATTTCAGGGGATGATCGGTCCCGGTAATCCTCCCCATGGTTAAGGGAATGCGGCAGTAGAATTTTCTCGTAGCGTGAGCTGAGGAGATTCGAATGAGGAAGACCCGATTTACCGAACCGCAGATCATGGCGGTGCTTCGCCAGGCCGAAGGCGGCGTTGCGGTGCCGGAACTGTGCCGCGAGCACGGGATCAGCAGCGCGAGCTTTTACAAATGGCGCGCGAAGTATGGCGGCATGGACGCGTCCATGATGAGCCAGATGAAGGCGCTGGAGGATGAGAACCGGCGGCTGAAGCGCATGTTTGCGGATCTGAGCATGCAGGCCGACCTGCTCAAGGAGGCGCTTGGAAAAAAGTAATGCGGCCAGCTCAACGCCGTGAGTTGGCCGCGCAGGCGGTGGCGAGAAAGGGGATCAGCATTGCGCTGGCCTGCCGGACGTTCGGCGTCAGCGAGACCTGCTTTCGCTACAGTCCGAGGCGCTGTGCCGAGAACGAGACCATCGCGGATCTCCTCGAAGGCCTGACCAAGGCGCATAGGACGTGGGGCTTTGGCTTGTGCTTTCTGTATCTGCGCAATGTTCGCGGCCACATCTGGAACCACAAAAGAGTGCGTCGGATTTATTGCGAGCTGGAATTGAACCTGCGGATCAAACCCCGGCGGCGGATCAAACGGGACAAGCCGGACATGCTTACTGTCCCGCACGCACCTAACCTCGTGTGGTCGATGGATTTTATGGCGGATCGTCTGGCTGATAGCCGCCAGTTCCGCCTCTTGAACGTTCTGGACGACTTCAACCGCGAGGGCCTGGGTATCGAGGTCGACTTCTCGTTGCCCGCAGAACGCGTCGTCCGGGCGCTCAACCAGATCGTCGAGTGGCGCGGCAAACCTATGGCCATTAGGGTAGACAACGGCCCCGAATACATCAGCGCGACACTGGCGATCTGGGCTGCAAAGCAGGGCATCGCCCTGACCCACATCCAGCCCGGCAAGCCGCAGCAGAACGCCTATGTTGAGCGATATAACCGCACCGTCCGCCATGAATGGCTGGACCTCTACATCTTTGATACCATCGCGGAGGCACAGAGTATCGCAACCGACTGGCTCTGGACTTACAACAACGAGCGACCCAACATGGGCATCGGCGGCATCACACCCGCACAGAAACTGAAAATGGCTGCGTAAACTCTACGGCCAAAACCCGTTAAAAAGGGGATGATTACCCAAGGGCTCATTCCCCACCGAGGAGGCCGCGACCAAGCTGATCTACCTGGCCATCCGCAACTTCGAGAAGGGCGGTCGTGCGGTTCGTGAATGGGTTGCGGCCCGCAATCAGCTGGCCATAATGTTCGCCGGGCGCTTCGACGCCTGACTGTATCTGAAAACCGTATGGGCCCGGTCAGATACACAGAGTTTCAGACACTCCCGCCGATCATCGTTCGAACGGCAAGAACGCATCCGCTTCATTAATGGGGACCGCTCTTGATAACCCGCGCCGCCTCTCGCGGCGCGGGTCCGGCGTCTATTCGGCTGCGCTGTTGTCCTTGACGAAGGTTCGATCGGTCTCGCCGCGGAAGAAGTCGCGGCCGTAGATCAGCAGGCACAGCACGACACCCACCGCAAAGGCCCATGCCGCCCC
>NZ_JBNJLK010000024.1:0-34689 GCF_051195255.1 Falsirhodobacter sp. 1013
GGTTGCTCATCGATCAGGTCTCCTTGCGGAGCCTGAATCATGCTGAGACCGTAAAATCAATGGGTCTGGAGCCTAGGTTTGCTCCACCGTCTTTAGTGTACCCGCGCCATTGACTCAGCTGGTCTCCCACTTCTGAAAGTGACGCTGAACAGATCAGTGCCTCAAGTTCAGCGTGCTGCGCTTGGCCCATCGACTGAAGACGTCGATCATCACGCAGATCCGAGTCCGCCATCTCTTTGAGAAAGTCCAACCCATGGATGATCTCAGTGTAATCATTCATTCGCGCAAGATGTGAGCAGCGCAGGTTGCCGGATTGTAGGATGGCATCTAGCCCCTTCATGTCCGTATAGTGATAAAGTCGGGGTGGCGGATCCCTATCAGGATCACAATTCACGTCATCAGGCCCGTCGAAATAAGTGCTCATTCGCTAACCTCATGCTTCCGCTGATCGGATGATGCATAACTCCGGCTTTCACACAATCTGGTGTTGATCAGCATAATGATATGCCCTTCCAGTATCACCTGATGTTCTGCAAGTGTTCACGTCATGGCACTCAAGGTCGCAGACATCGTTGCATCCCGGGGGCGCATCACCGCGTGGTGTGCGCCCTGCAAGCGGATGTACGTTCTGGCCGACCCATGGCAGTGCCGCTGTGTGTCCATCGACGCCGATATCCTCGACATCCAGCGCAGTCTGAAGTGCAAGGTCTGCAAGACGCCCGGTGAGGTGTGGGTGTCGTTCCCGACGTCCGAAGTCTTGGAAACCAAGGGCCGGATGTCACACTGCTACAACAACACGCCCTACGAACACGGCAGCCGACATGCCGCAGGTGACTAGCCTGTCCTTGACCAGCTAGAGCCGTCCTGTTCTATCGACAGAAAGACACGAGGGTTTGCCATGCAGTTTTTCACAGCCGTGATGCACAAAAATCAGGGGTCGGCCTACGGTCTCTCCTTTCTTGAACTGCCGGGATGCTTCGCTTCGGCCGACAATTGGGCCGAAGTACCCGCGAAGGCGAACGAGGCGATTTCGCTCTGGATGGAAAATCGCGATCCTATAGAGGTCACTCTCGATGAGCGTGCTCTTGCACGCGAAGACGCGGACATGGAGATGAAGGACGGCGGGGTCCTGATCTTGATCCCTTACCTGCCGAACGTGTTCGGTGCCGGATCGCACATCTAAACTCAGCGCCCGCCAGGGCTATTTAGGAAGGTCCAGCAGTGGCGAAAGACATCTACGGCATCACGCCGATCGTATCAGGCTTGAACAATCAGCGGATCGCGCTGCTCGGCTTGATCGGCATTGCCCACCTTGAGGGAGCGAAGGTGTCGCTCCCGAAGACGCTGGTCGATTACACCCCGCTGCCACAGGACCAGACGCCTAAGGAACACCCGACCCTGCCCTTTGATGCTGTCTTCGATGAGGCTCACCTGCGGCAGGGATTGCAGGCCTATGACATCTTCTCTGACGAGGCCGCCACCGAGATCCTACCGCACGATGACTGCTTCAGGATCGGCAGCGAGTATCTTTCCGCGCTCGCCGGCAGTCACGGGGACGCGCAGATCGTCGCGGACTTCCTGAAGTTCTGCCGTGCGGCGCCTGAGCTGCGGGATGTGGCAAAGAAGGCGTTGGCGTTGGCCGGTGACCAGCCGCCCCTTATGCTTCAGCTGCGCATCGAGCGGGACTGGAGGGATTACCTCCTTCGCCGCCCCCACCGGTCCGACGACGGAGAGACCACGGTCGATCCGCGGCGCATCTTCGGGAAGATCGGCAACACGCCTGCCCTTGCAGACCACCGCCTCGTGCTTGCCTGCTGTGATGAGGGCGATCTCCTCCAGACCCGCGATGAGCTCAAGAAGGATGCCGCTGATTTCGAGCTGAACCTCGTCTTCAAGTCCGAGATTGAGGAGCAGCTCGAACTTCCAACGTCTCGGCTCCAGCGGAGCGCCATCGACTTCGAGATGTGCCTGATGTCGGATCGGTATGTCGGGCTAACGCGGTCGAGCTTCTCGAACATGGTGTGCCTGCTGAAGTCGCTGCAGATGTCGCCCGATATCCCCGAGCACTACATCTACAACAGCAAGAGCCGAGAGGTGGTCCGTCGCTGGGACATGGGGCTGCGAACCGGCCCGGCCGAAGCTGCGGAGCAAGTTCCTGTTGGAAAGCCCGCCACCGGCAAAACATGGGCTCAGCACGAGATGAAGCGGCAGCGCCTCAAGGCTGCCTCGGATCTTGTGGCATTGCGGCGGGCCAAGAACGGCCAGATCGATGAGTACAAGCGGAAGCTCCGGCAGCTGGGCGAGCTTTAGGGGCAGGCTTCACCTCATGAGCGCCCGACGTGCGTCACTCCACGTCGGCCTCGGGCCGGTCGACCGCATCCACGACTTCCACCCCTTCTGGCGTCAGTTCTGCATACGCCTGAATGGCCCATCGGCCGTCCGCACTCTCCAGCGGTATCGCCCAACGCTCCGTCTTGCGGTCTTCTGGCGGGACTTCCTGCCCATCCAGGTATTCCGGCTGGCCCACCACCTCACGCGCCGCAAGCGTCTCGGCCGCAACGATCGCGTCCTTCGTTCCTACCCACCACGTCATGAAGTGTCCTTCAGCGGTTGTTGCGCCTCGTAGGCGTGCCCGTCCGGCACGCTGTCTTGGATGCCGTAGTCGCAAGCGCGCCGACTTCATCGAGAAGAGCTATCCCGCCGCCTTCGCCTCTCGGCTGCTGCATGGGATGGCCGAGACACAAAGTCGGTGGGTCCACATGAGCCTGCTGCTCGTACCGGAGGACGAGGCATGACCGACGCAGACCTGATCGCGAAGCACCTCGCCACCAAGGGCGTCACCGTTTGCCCTCCCATGAAGCATGCCCGCCCCGAATGGGAAAGCGGCCCCATGAACTGGCGCGAGATGAACAAAGCCTCTTGACAGAACGCCACCCGCAAGAAGGTGGCGGGCAATCGCCGGAAGAGCGTCGAGAACCAGAGGCGCCAGGCGAAGGAACGTCGGGAGGAGTTCGTGCGGATGGCCGCCGCCGGCGCATCGCGGATCATGGCGAGGTCCGCGCACCTGCGGACGAGAAGCCGAAGGAAAACTTGAATGCGTTCTGACCTGTTCAAGCCTGCGCTGTGGGACGCGAGCGATCCGCTCCACGCTCCCTGCATGCGCAAGGTGAAGCGCTGGTATTACTGGCGTCCCCCGGCCCGCTACGTCACGGCCGGCTACAGCAAGAACCCGATCCGCCTGCCCGGAGAGGACAACGACGGTCAGGATCTGGCCCGGGCACAGAAGGCCCGCGACCTTACTCGCGAGATGCTGCGGTGGTTCAACGCCGAGGAAGCGCTGGTCGAGCCTGGCACATGGCAATGGCTGATCGGCCGCTACAAGAGCGACGAGTTCTCACCCTTCAAGGAGGTGAAGGAGAACACGCGCGTGGACTATATGTTCAGCCTCTCCCGCTGGGAGGAAGCTATCGGCAAGACGCTCATCGCCGACACGGACCACGTGGCCCTCTAGCGATGGCAGAGGGCCATGGCCGACAATGGTCGGTCAGTCGCCTACATCAAGCGCATGTTCACTATGCTGAGGATCGTCACGAGCTACGGCGTCGTCATTAAGTACAAGCACGCTCGGGAGGTGCAGGGGATTCTCGGAGAGATGCGGATCAAGGCACCGAAGGCCCGATCCGCCAGTCTCACCGCCGACCAGATCGCGGCCGTCGTTGCTCAGGCAGACGAGGCGGGTCAACCTGCCTTCGCCCTCGGCATCCTCATGCAGTGGTGGTGGACGCTTCGCGCGGTCGATGTGCGCGGGCAGTGGTTGGGGGTCGGTGACAGCCGTCGCTGGGCCGATGGCCTGACTTGGGACATGGTCGCCAAGGATCTATCTGTCATCCGCAAGACGCCGAGCAAGACGGAGGATTCGCTGGTCGAGGTGTTGGAGTTCCCCGTGGTGCCGGAGATCCGTGCCCGATGGGCCGCCATCCCGCAGGATCAGCGCGTTGGACCCGTCATCACCATGGCGGACGGCCAGCCGTTCCAGAAGCGCTATTGGGCGGCTCTGTGGCGCAAGTTCGCAAACGCAGCTGGTGTGCCGCATGAGGTGCAGATGCGGGATGCGCGCGCCGGCGCGATCAACCACGCAAGGGACTTGGGCGCCACGCCGATGGAGCTGCAGCACCAGGCGAACCACGCTGACTTCAAGACGACCGAACGCTATGTCCGGGAGCGCTCCAACACCATCCGCAAGGTGGTTGCTCTGCGCTCCGGAACATCGAAGCAACTAGACTGAGACAACCGGAGACAACCGGTGTTGAGCCAGCTAGGCTAAGTTATTGATAATGATGGTACCGACTCCCCGGCTCGAACGGGGGACCCCCAGATCCACAATCTGGTGCTCTAACCTACTGAGCTAAGCCGGCACTTGCGGGGCGTTTACCCTCCGGGTCGGGGGATTGCAACCCCCTTCGCGCTTGCATCCGGAACTTTCCGCGCTTACCCCCCGATAAAGAAGGAGCACATGGCCATGAGCATCGACAAGCAAAGCGAAATCGCCGCGAACATCCAGATCGGACCCACCACTCTGGGCATGGTCCGCATCTATATCGAGGCGGAGAACATCGAACTCCCGCTCGACTTCGATCCGGACGAGGCGGAGGAGATCGCCGAGGAGCTGCTGGCCGCGGCCGAGCGGGCGCGCCAGATGGGAGACGCCCCTGCCCCGAACGGCAAGAAGAAAAAGCGCTAAAAGCGCGACAGGCTGAAGTCCGGATCGCGCAGCCCTTGCAGGCGCTGCGCGGCATGGCGGGCGAAGCACTGGAGCATCGACTTGCGGCGCGCGGGGGCCAGCTTGTGTTCCGGCGCCATGCGCACGATCTCGGCATCATAGGCGTCGGCCAACATCAGGCCGGTGTCCTCGGGCAGCAGGTCGACCGGAAAGTCGGTGTCGACCGCCCAGAAGAACCGGTCGCACCACTCGCGGTAGTTCTGCCATTTCCGGTCGGACTGAAAGTCGGCTCGCCCGGACTTGCATTCCACGATCCAGACCTCCCCCTTCGGGCCAAGGGCCATCACGTCGACGCGCAGGCCCGCGCAGGGCACCAGTTCGGGCACGGACACGTAATCCAGCGTGCGCAGATGCCGCGCCACGCCGCGTGCCAGACGAAAGCCGGGGGCTACTAGTTCAATGGGATCGGACATGCCCCATTTATGAACGAAGCATGAACGGATGTCCAGATCAGGCGTAGAAGAGGCCGATCCGTTTCCCATCTATCTCCTGCACCTCGATCTCCATGTCGTAGATGGAGGACAGGACCTGAGGTTGCATGATGTCGGCCACCGGCGCGGCCTGCACCACGCGCCCCTTCTTCATCGCCACGATGTGGTCGGAATACCAAGACGCGAAGTTGATGTCGTGCAGCACCAGAACGACGGTCTTTCCCAACTCGTCCGCCGCGCTGCGGATCAGGCGCATCATGTTGCGCGCGTGTTTCATGTCGAGGTTGTTCAACGGCTCGTCCAACATGACGTAGTCGGTGTCCTGGCACAGCACCATCGCGATATGGGCCCGCTGGCGCTGCCCGCCCGACAACTCGTCCAGAAAGCGGTCGGCCAGATCCTCCAGATGCAGGAAGCCGATCGCTTCCGCCACCTTGGCATGGTCCTGTGCCGTCAGGCGGCCGTGCGACCACGGATAGCGCCCGAAGCCCACCAGATCGCGCACCGTCAGGCGCGAAGCGATGTGGTTGTCCTGCCGCAGGATCGACAGGCGTTGGGCCAGGGTGTCGCTGCGCGTCGTATCGATGTCCAGCCCGTCCACCTGAACGCGCCCGCTGTCCTTCTCCATCAGCCGCGCGATCAGCGACAAAAGCGAGGATTTTCCCGCCCCGTTGGACCCGATGATCGAGGTGACGCCCCCGGCCGCGATGGTCAGATTCACGCCGTCCACGCAGGGGGTGTTGCCATAGCGTTTGGTCAGATTCTCGATGACGATCATCGCGCGGCCCCACGGATCAGAAGGAAGATGAAGATCAGCCCGCCCAAAAACTCGATAATGATCGACAGGGCGGTATCGAAGGCGAAGACACGTTCCAGCACGGTCTGCCCGCCCACAAGGCAGATGATGCCCAGAAGGACCGAGGCCGGCAGGATGAAGCGGTGCCGCCCGTCCCCGCACAGCACATGCGCCAGGCTGACGACCAGCAGGCCGAAGAACGTGACCGGCCCCACCAGCGCTGTCGACACCGCGACCAGCACCGCGATGATGCCAAGGATCACGGCCACCCGCCGGCGGTAAGGAACGCCAAGGCTGATCGCCCGCTCCCTCCCCAGCATCAGGACGTCGAAGCTGTGGGCGATGCGCCACATGATCAGGCTGGCCCCCGCCACGATGACGACGGAGATGCCCAGCAGCGTGGGATCGATCCGGCCGAAGCTGGCGAACAGCGTGTCCTGCAGGTTCTGGAACGCCACCGGGTCCATCATCCGCTGCATGAAGGCCGACAGGTTGCGAAACAGGATGCCGAAGACGATTCCGACCAGCACCATCAGGTGCAGGCTGCGGTGGCCGCGCAGGAACAGCCAGTTGAACAGAAGGGCGGCGAAGCCGGTCATCGCCACTACCTCCAGCCCGAACTGCGCCTTCACGGGCACGGCGACCAGCGCGCCGAAGCCGAAGAAGAACACGATCACCGTCCGGATCAGCGCGAACAGCGCGTCGAAGCCCATGATGGACGGGGTCAGGATGCGGTTGCCGGTCACGGTTTGGAACAGCACCGTCGACACCGCGATGGAATAGGCCACAAGGCACAGCCCCAGCAGCTTGCGGCCGCGAAATTCCAGGATGAAGCCCCAGTTGCCCTTCACCCCCAGCGTCATGAACGCCGTGGCCGAGGCCAGCGCGACAAGGGCCAGCGCCGCCAGCACCAGTGTGGGACGCCGTTCACGCGGAAGCATTGTGCCGTGTCCGAAGAAGCAGGTGAAGGAAGATGACGCTGCCGATCAGGCCAAGCATCGTGGCGATGGGAATTTCGTAAGGCGCGCGGAGGATGCGGCCCAGAATGTCGCAGATCAGGACAAAGCCCGCGCCCGTGATCGCGACCCACGGCACCGCGCGGCGCAGATTGTCGCCCACGCGCAGGCTGACGATGTTCGGCACGATCAGGCCAAGGAATGGGATCGTCCCCACGCTGACCAGCACCGTCGCACTGACCAGCGAGACGATGACCAGCCCGATCACCACCGTCATGCGGTAGTTCAGGCCAAGATTCGTGCTCATGTCCCGGCCCATCGCGGCCAGCGTCAGCCGGTCGGCGGCGAACCAGGCGGCGGCGGCCAGCCCGCCCGCGACCCACAACAGCTCGTACCGCCCGCGCAGGACCCCGGAAAAGTCGCCCATCGACCATGCGCCCAGCGAGGCCAGCAGGCCCCAGCGATAGGCGATGAAGGTACAGACCGCGCCAATGACGCCGCCCAGCATGATGCCCACCAGCGGCACCATCAGCACGTCGCGCAGGGGCACCATCCGCAGGATGCGCAGGAACAGCGCCGTTCCCGCCAGCGCGAAACCGGCGGCCACCAGCATCTTGGCCATCAGCGGCAGGCCGGGCGCGAACAGCGTGATCAGCAGCAGCCCCAGCATCGCGGATTCGACGGTGCCCGCCGTCGACGGCTCCACGAAGCGGTTGCGGACGATCATCTGCATGACCATCCCTGCCACGGCGGTGGAGGCGCCGGCCAGCACCAGCGCCAGCGTGCGGGGCACCCGGCTGGCCAGAAGCACCTGGACCTGCTGCGCGTCCACGTCGCCGCGCAGCAGGTCCAAGGGGCCGATCTCGGTCACGCCGACGAACAGGCTCAGCCCGGCAAGGGCGAAGACAAGGCAAAGTCCGATCGTCAGGCGTGTCACGTCACTGCGCGTCCGTCAGGGCCGCGTCGATCTGGTCCAGCAGCGTGTTCACGGCCTGGTAGCCGTTCATGACGACGTAGGCCTCTTGCGGGTGAAGATAGACGACGTGGTCGTTCTTCCAGGCGTTCGTCTTGCGGACCAGCTCGTTGTCCAGAACCGTCTTGGCCGAGGTGCCGGCCTCGCTGCCCACGGCAGCGTCGCGGTCCACCACGAACATCCAGTCAGGGTTGCGATCCAGGATGAATTCGTAGCTGGCGGCATCGCCGCGATCCGAACGGTCGTCGACCGCGTCCATGACGGACGGGAAGCCCAGTTCGTTATGGATCCAGCCGGTGCGGGAGTCCGTGCCATAGACGCCGATCTTGCTGCCGCTGACCACCAGCATCAGCGCGCGGCCCTTGTCCTGCGCCTTGTCCCGGACCTTGGCGACCTTGGCTTCCAGTTCGGCCACCATCTCCTTCGCGCGGTCATGTTTGCCGAAGACTTCGCCCAACTCGGTGATGTTCGACGTCACGCTGTCCAGGAACGCGCCGTTGTCGACCGACAGGTCCACCGTGGGCAGAAGGCCTTCCACCTGCGGATAGGCCTTGGCCGACCGGCCGCCGAGGATCAGCAGATCGGCATCGGCCGCCGCGATGGCCTCCACGTCCGGCTCGAACAGGCTGCCGACCTTGAGGTAATCGTCGCCATTGTACTTCGACAGGTAGTCGGGTGCGTTCGATCCTGGAACGCCGGCGATGGCCACGCCCATGGCGTCCAGCGTGTCGATGGCCGCCCAGTCCAGCACCAGCACCTTTTCGGGCGCGGCGGGCAGCGTCACCTCGCCCTGCCGGTGCGTGATCGTCACCTCTTGCGCCCCGGCTTGGAATGCGAGAACGGAGGCGAGGCCGAATCCGGCCAGAAGATGTCGTGCCGTGAAGATCATTCGTTTCCCCTGAAATAAATTTCATCGGGCTGGCGGTGGCTTGCCCCTGACACGGCGTCATTCACCATATCCGACAAAACTTGTAAACCTTCGCCGACGCGTTGACGGGAACCAACCACGATTTATGATGGGGCGCATGATGCAGACCGATCCCGAAGACCTTGCGGCCGTGCCGCTGACGCAGCTGCGCGCCTGTCCGCATTGCGATGCGCTGTACCGCCTGCCGAAGGTGCGCCCGCGGGAACGCGCCGTCTGCCAACGCTGCGGCCTGGTCCTGATGGCGCCGCGCGCGCGGGCCTTCACGCGGATCGTGGCGCTGTCGGCCTCGGCGCTGATCCTGCTGGCGCTGGCACTGTTCACGCCGTTTCTGGACCTGTCGGCGGCGGGCCTGCATTCGGACGCCTCCATCTGGGATGCGGCCATGGCGTTTTCGGGCGGGATCATGGCGCCGTTGTCCATTGCCGTCGCCGCGTTCATCGTCGTGATCCCCGCCCTGCGGCTCGCGCTCATCGTCTATACGGTGTTCCCGCTGATCGGGGGCGGCCCTCCGGCCCCCCGCGCCGCGCACGCCTTCCGCATGGCGGAAGACCTGCGCCCGTGGTCCATGGCCGAGATCTTCGTGATCGGCGTGGCGGTGGCGCTGGTGAAGATCGCAGGCATGGCCTCGGTCACGCCGGGCATCGCGTTCTGGACTTTCGGCGTGCTGGTGATCGTGCTGATCTGGCAGGAATCCTTCGTGGACCGCGAACAGATCTGGTCGGCGCTGGACGCCACCCGGCCCGACGCCGGACGGGCGCCCGCATGAACCCGCGCCTTCCCACGGCCCGCGGGATGGGACTGGTCGCCTGCACCCGCTGCGGATGCGTGCACGATCCCGACACGGCGCGCTGCACCCGTTGCGGATCCGCCTTGCAAAGCCGCGACACCCGCAGCCTGCAACGGGTCTGGGCGTGGTGGTGGGCAGGACTCATCGCCTACATCCCCGCCAACATCTATCCGATGCTGCTGACCAGCTCTCTCGGCTCCTCCACCCAATCCACCATCCTTGGCGGGGTGGTCGAATTGTGGGCCCATGGCGACCCGCCGATTGCGATCATCGTCTTTGTCGCCTCCATCGTGATTCCGGTGGGCAAGTTCATGGCCATCGCCTTCCTCGCGTTGACGGCGAAGCGGCGACGCCGGCCCGACCGCCACGGCCGCCACCGCCTGTACGAGCTGGTGGAATTTATCGGCCGCTGGTCTATGATCGACGTGTTCGTTGTGGCAATCCTCGCCTCTCTGGTGCAGTTCAACCTGGTTGCCACCGTGAACCCGGGTATGGCCGCCATCTGCTTTGCCCTTTCCGTCGCCTTCACCATGCAGGCGGCGCTTTCCTTCGACCCCCGCATCATCTGGGATGACTGAGTGACCGACGAGACGCCCCCGCCCCGCCCCGCCGACATGCAGATCCGCCCGCCCCGCCGTCGGTGGTGGCGCCGGATCTCCATCATCTGGCTTGTTCCGCTGGTGGCGCTGGTCATCGCCATCGCCGTGGCGGTGCAAAGCTATTCCAACCGCGGCACGCTGATCCGGATCAACTTTCAGGACGCCAGCGGGATCGAGGCGGGCAAGACCGTGCTGCGCTATCGCGAAGTGACCATCGGCGCGGTGGAGTCTGTGAGCTTCGCCCCCGATCTGGACCGCGTGGTCGTCGCCGTGCGCGTGGCCGACGACATCGCCCAGTACATCGACCGGGACGCGCGGTTTTGGGTCATCCGTCCCGAAGTGTCGGTGCGCGGGATCAGCGGCCTCGACACCGTGCTGTCGGGTTCGTACATCGCGGGCGACTGGGACAACAAGATCAACGGCGAGGCGGACGATTTCGAAGGTCTTGAAGCGCCGCCGCTGCAGGCGCGCGGCGGCACCGCGATCACGTTGCGGCTGCAGGACGGGAACCAGATCTCGGCCGGGGCGCCCATCATCTACAAGGGGATCGAGGTCGGGACCGTCGGTACGCCTCACCTGGACGACACCGGCGCCAACGTGCTGCTGGAAGCCGTGATCCGCGAACCCTACAACAAGATGCTGACCACCAACACCCGCTTCTGGGACACCTCGGGCTTCGACATCAGCCTGGGCGCCGGGGGCATCCAGCTGGACGTCCGGTCGCTGGCCGCCCTGATCGAGGGTGGGATCACCTTCGACACCATCGTGTCGGGCGGGACCGAGCTGAAGGGCGGCGAGGATTTCTTCGTCTACCCGGATGAGTCGGAGGCGCGCAGCACGGTCTTCACGGGCGGTCCGCAGCTGGAGCTTCCTCTGACCATGGTCATCGACGGCTCCATCGAGGGGCTGAGCGAGGGGGCCGAGGTCCGCTACAAGGGCGCGACCATCGGGCGCGTCACCGATCTGGGCGCCATCGCCAACACGGATCCCGAAGCGCCCCATATCCGCATGCTCGTGAACCTGCAGATCGACGTCGCAAAGCTGGGTCTGCCCAACGACACCACGGTGGACGGCGCGCGCGACTTCGTGGCCAACCTGGTGGAGCGTGACAACCTGCGCGCCCGTCTGGCGACCGCCTCCCTCTTCACCGGATCGCTGATGGTGGAGCTGGTGGAGCAGCCGGACGCCGCCCCCGCAACGCTGGACACCACGAACGAGCCCTACCCGCTGATCCCCGTCGCCCCGCCGGCGATCACCGAGTTCCAGACCACGGCGCAAGGCGTCATCAACCGTCTGGGCGGCCTCCCGGTGGAGGAGCTGATGCAGGCCGCCATCGGCGCCCTGAACAGCGTGCAGACGCTGGCGGGCGATCCCGAAACCCGCCGCGTTCCGGCCGAAGCCGCCAATCTGCTGGCCGACGCCCGCGCCTTCCTGTCGGGCGAAGACGTGACCGGCACGCTGGCCAACCTCAACCAGACCACCGCCAGCCTGCGCCGCATTTCTGAACAACTGGAACAGGGACAGGCCGTGGCGAACCTGATCGCCGCGATCGACAAGGCCAACAACGCCATGACGGGCGTCGAGGGCGCTTCTGCCGAGTTCCCGCAGATCGCCCAGCAGGTGCGCGAACTGTCCGCCAAGGCGAACCAGCTGCAGATCCAGGAACTGGCCGACAGCGCCGACAGCCTGCTGAAAAGCGCCGATGCCGTCCTGTCGAACCCCGACACCCAACGCGTGCCGGGCGCCCTGTCCGACGCCCTGTCCGAGGTGGCGCAGGTTCTGGCCGAGGTGCGCGAAGGCGGCGCCATCGGCAACGTGAACGAAGCGATCGCCGCGGCCGAGGATGCGGCCAACAGCATCAACCGTGCCGCGCAGGACCTGCCGGCGCTCACCGCGCAGGCCAGCAAGGTGCTGGCGGATGCGAACACCACCGTTGCCGGCTACGGAAGCGATTCCCGCTTCAACGTGGAGCTGGTGACCGCCCTGCGCAGCCTGCAGGAAGCTGCCAATTCCGTGACCACGCTTGCGCGGTCGATCGAGCGTAACCCGAACTCCCTCATTCTCGGGCGTTAAGGAGAGAGACATGATGAAACCCGCTTTGTCCCTTCTGCTGGTGGCCGCGTTGACCGCCTGCGGAACGCCTGACGCCTATCAGCTTCAGATCCAACCCGTCGCCCAGCGGCTGAACACCTCCGCCCGCACGATCATGGTGCGCGAAGTGTCGATGCCGGATTACGCCACGGATGACAGCATGGCCCTGCAGGACGCCGGCGGCGCTGTGCAGATCATGTCGCGCGCGCGCTGGGCCGACCTGCAACCCCGCGCGGTGACGCTCGCCCTGTCGCGCCAGCTGAACGCAAGCCTGTCGGCCACCGTCGCACCCGAACCCTGGCCCCTGTCCGGTCTTCCGGATGCCGAAGTGGACGTGCGGGTGGACCGCATCCTCGCCAGCGCCGACGGGTTGTTCCACTTGGACGGCATCTATTATGTCCGGGCGGAAGGCGTGTCGTTGGGGGCGCCGTCGCGCGATTTCGCCGTGGCGGTTCCCGTGGCAGGAACGGCGCCGGAACAGATCGCCGCCGCGCAGTCGGCCGCCGTCGCGCAACTGGCGGCGCAGATTGCCCGGTCCGTCGCACGCTGAGCCCGGCCTTGTGATCCTCGGGCCCGGACTTTATGTCGGGGCCCCTGACAGACGGAAGATTTCATGCCCAAGAAAACGAAAAGTCCCGCGCGCGACTGGATTGAAAACGCTGCCCTGCGCGGGCTGATCGGTGGGCTGCTTCTGTTGCCGTATCGGGTGCGGGTGCCGCTTTGCGGCTGGATCATGACCCATGTGATCGCGCCGATGGCCGGCTATCGCAAGCGCATCCGCACGAACCTTGCCTTCGTGCTGCCCGACCTTCCGAAGGAGGAGGTGGAACGGCTGGTGCGCAAGGTCCCGGACAATGTCGGCCGGACGGTGATCGAATCCTATTCCGGAAAGGCGTTCCTGAAACGCGCCGGCGCCAGCCCTGTCCGGGGCCCGGGCTTGGCCGAGGTAGACAAGGCCCATGCGGAAAAACGTCCCATCATCTTCCTGACCGGCCATTTCGGAAACTACGAGGCGAGCCGTGCCGCGATGACGGCCCGCGGCTACACCGTAGGCGTCCTCTACCGGCCGATGAACAACCGCTATTTCAACAAGCATTACGTCGCCGCTATGGAAGCGCTGGGCACGCCCGCCTTTCCGCGCGGGCGGCAGGGCCTGGGCGGGATGCTGCGGCACCTGCGGTCGGGCGGCAAGCTGGGCATGCTGATCGACCTGCACATGCATGATGGCGCGCGGCTGACCTTCTTCGGCCAGACTGCGATGACGGCCCTTTCGGCGGCCGATCTTGCGCTGAAATACGACGCGCTTCTGGTGCCGACCTATGCCATCCGGCAGGAAAACGGCCTCGACTTCGAGATCCTGATGGAGGCGCCCATCCCGCACACGGACCCCCCTACCATGACGCAGGCGCTCAACGACTCCCTCGAGGCGCTGGTGCGTCAGCATCTGGATCAATGGTTCTGGATCCACCGCCGCTGGAAAACGGCGATGAAGCGCCGCCGCTAGTTCAGGCGTTCGGCGGCCACGACGGGACCGGGGCCCGGGGCCTGAAGGATCACGACCGTCCGGTCCTGCCCCCCCGCCGCGGCCTGCAGGTCCAGGGGCGTCTTGCCGTCCCAGTCCCCCACGACCTGCCAGTCGGTGACGATGTTGCGATAGGCGATGGATTTGCCCGCATTCTCGCCCCGCTCGATCTCCACCGTCATTTCGGGCCGGAAACGCACGACCTGCACCTGAACGGGCTGGGCCAGGGACGCCGCTTCGGCCTGGACATGCACCTTCTCCCCCTCGCGGGTCAGGGTCAGGTTGGGTTCAACGGCGCCCAGTTGCTGGGCGATCAGGGCCTGCACGCGGCCGGGCTGATTGCCCTCCACACGTTCGGTCCCGTCGATGATGAACTGGGGCGTGTAGAGCATCCGGCTGCCCGCGGCCCGTGCATAGGCCTTCTGCCGCGCGGTGAACGCGGCCTGCCCGAAATGGTCCGTCCAGCCGATATAGTCCCAGTAATCCACGTGCAGGGCCAAGGCCAGAACGTTGGGATCATCGGCCAGTTCGGCCAGAAGCTCGTCCGCGGGGGGACAGGCGGAGCATCCCTGAGAGGTGTAGAGTTCCACCACGACCGCCGGTACGGAATCGGCCCAGGCCGCCCCGGAAAACCCGAGGCTCAGTCCACAGACGGTGCCGAACAGTCGCTGCATGATCATCACCTTTCTTCGGGGCCCTATGTAATCGCCGCAAGGCCCCCATGCCAATCAACGATTTGCGAGATATCGCGCCGATACTTTTCTGGCTGGCAAACCGGCATACATTCGTATACCGATAAGGCCGAGTCTTGCACCGTGTCGCCGAGGCTGGCATCACGGAGGCAGCGCCACCAACCCGAGCCAGTGCCAGGAGGCCCGCTATGACCGTCACCGTTGGCCATGACAGCCAAAAGACCCGCAAGACGCTTTCCGTCAACGGACAAAGCGTTGCGTATTATTCCATTCCGGCGGCCCAGGCGGCCGGTCTGGGCGATTTCGACAAGCTTCCTGCCGCGCTGAAGGTCGTGCTGGAAAACATGCTGCGCTTCGAGGATGGCAAGACCGTCACGGTCGAGGACATCAAGGCCTTCTCCGACTGGGGCAAGTCCGGCGGCAAGAACCCGCGTGAAATCGCCTACCGCCCCGCCCGCGTGCTGATGCAGGACTTCACCGGCGTTCCCGCAGTTGTTGACCTTGCCGCCATGCGCGACGGCATCCTTGGCCTTGGCGGCGACGCACAGAAGATCAACCCGCTGAACCCGGTGGACCTGGTCATCGACCATTCGGTCATGATCGACGAATTCGGCAACCCCCGCGCCTTCCAGATGAACGTGGATCTGGAATACGAGCGCAACATGGAGCGTTACACGTTCCTGAAATGGGGCCAGAAGGCGTTCAACAACTTCCGCGTGGTGCCCCCGGGAACCGGCATCTGCCATCAGGTGAACCTTGAATATCTGGCGCAGACGGTCTGGACCGATCAGGACCAGAACGGCGAGGAAGTGGCCTATCCGGACACGCTGGTCGGCACCGACAGCCACACCACCATGGTCAACGGTCTGGCCGTTCTGGGCTGGGGCGTCGGCGGGATCGAGGCCGAGGCCGCGATGCTCGGCCAACCCGTGTCCATGCTGATCCCCGAGGTCGTCGGCTTCAAGCTGACCGGCCGCATGATGGAAGGTACGACGGCGACCGACCTCGTGCTGAAGGTCGTGCAGATGCTGCGCAAGAAGGGCGTGGTCGGCAAGTTCGTCGAATTCTACGGCGAAGGCCTGGATCACCTGCCGCTGGCCGACCGTGCGACGATCGCCAACATGGCGCCCGAATATGGCGCGACCTGCGGCTTCTTCCCGATCGACGCGGAAACCCTTCGCTATCTGGAACAGACCGGCCGCGACAAGGACCGCATCGCGCTGGTCGAGGCCTATGCCAAGGAAAACGGCTTCTGGCGCGGCGCCGACTACGCGCCGATCTACACGGACACGCTCGAACTCGACATGGGCGAGATCGTGCCCGCCATCTCGGGTCCGAAGCGTCCGCAGGACTACACCCCGCTGACGAACTCGGTCGCGGGCTTCCGCTCCACGCTGGCCGATTACCGCAAGGTGGACGGCGAGGTTCTGGATCTGGTGAAATCCGTGCCGGTCGAGGGCAAGGACTACACGATCAACGACGGTTCGGTCGTGATCGCGGCCATCACCTCCTGCACCAACACCTCGAACCCCTACGTGATGATCGGGGCCGGTCTGGTGGCCCGCAAGGCGCGCGCCCTTGGCCTGACACGCAAGCCGTGGGTGAAGACCTCGCTGGCGCCGGGATCCCAGGTGGTTCAGGAGTATCTGGAGGCCGCGAACCTTCAGGAAGACCTCGACTATGTCGGCTTCAACCTGGTCGGTTTCGGCTGCACCACCTGCATCGGCAACTCCGGCCCGCTGGGCGATGCCGCGATCTCCAAGGCGATCAACGAGAATGATCTGGTGGCCACAGCCGTCCTGTCGGGCAACCGGAACTTCGAAGGCCGGATCAGCCCGGACGTGCGTGCGAACTACCTCGCCTCGCCCCCGCTGGTCGTGGCCTATGCCATCGCCGGCGACATGAACATCGACCTGACGACCCAGCCGCTGGGCCAGGACCAGAACGGCAACGACGTCTTCCTGAAGGACATCTGGCCCTCGAACGAGGAAATCGCGGATCTGGTCCACAAGACCGTGACGCGGGAAGCCTTCCAGAAGAAATACGCCGATGTGTTCAAGGGCGACGAGAAGTGGCAGGGCGTGGAGACGACCGACTCCGAAACCTACGACTGGCCGCCGACCTCCACCTACATCCAGAACCCGCCCTACTTCCAGGGGATGGCGAAGGAGCCGGGCGTCATCAGCAACATCAAGGACGCCAAGGTTCTGGCAATCCTCGGTGACATGATCACGACCGACCACATCTCGCCCGCGGGTTCGTTCAAGCCCACCACCCCGGCCGGCAAATACCTGACCGAGCGTCAGGTCCCGCAGAAGGATTTCAACTCCTACGGTTCGCGCCGCGGGAACCACGAGATCATGATGCGCGGCACCTTCGCCAACATCCGCATCAAGAACGAGATGCTGGACGGCGTCGAAGGCGGCTACACCAAGGGTCCGGACGGCGAACAGACGTCGATCTTCGACGCTTCGATGGCCTATCAGGAAGCCGGCACCCCGCTGGTCATCTTCGGCGGCATCGAATACGGCGCGGGCTCGTCGCGTGACTGGGCGGCCAAGGGCACAGCACTTCTGGGCGTGAAGGCCGTGATCGCCGAGTCGTTCGAGCGTATTCACCGGTCGAACCTGGTGGGCATGGGAGTCGTCCCGTTTGAATTCACGAACGGCGACACCCGCAAGAGCCTGAACCTGACCGGCGACGAGACGGTGAGCATCGAAGGTCTAGCCGGCGATCTGAAGCCGCTGTCGAACCTGCCCTGCACGATCACCTATGCCAACGGCACGGTGAAGACGATCGAGCTGAAATGCCGGATCGATACGGCGATCGAGATCGAGTACGTCGAAAATGGCGGCGTTCTGCACTACGTGCTGCGCAACCTCGCCAAGAGCTGAGAAGACAGGCCCCGGAGCGATCCGGGGCCTTTTTCATCGCGCGAAGGGCAAGGACAGCGGCAGCGACGCGCTCAAGGTCTGCCCATGCGCCAAGCCCTCGAAGACATGTTGCTTCACCGTCAGGTGCGGGTGGGTGCGCAGGCGTGCCACGAAGGCGTCCCGCCGTTCGGCCGCTTCGGCCTGATGTCGGCGGAAGGTGTCATCATCCATGTCGCCCCGCCGCCCTTCCGCATTGCTGTAGGCCAGAAGAAGCGACATGTCGCGGGCCAGCCCCACGGGCCTCACACGCTCCAGCACGCCGTTTCCCCACCATAGTGATGGGCTGATCGCCGCATAGCGGTCAAAGCTCTGCGGCGCGGTCAGAAGCGTCCAGAGGGTGAAGAGACCGCCATAGGAGTGTCCCGACAGAGTGCGGGTGGTGATGGACAAGCCGTCCTCGGCCGCGTCGCGCAGCGGTCCGGTCAGCCGCGGCAGGAACAGGTTCGTGCCGCCGATCGGACGCTCGGGCCGCTGCGGATCGGGCACAGGCCCGTGCGCGATCGGCGGGGTGTAATCCAGCGAGCGGCGGGTCGTGTCGAATCGTTCCTCCGTCGGATAGCCGATGCCCAGCACCGCCAGATCCGGCACACTCGCCAGAAGGTCCGGCGTCAGCGCGTCGAACATTCCGTTCCCGTCCAGAAGGTAAATGGCGCGCGTGGCACCTTTGCGCGGCAGCGCGCGGAAGATCCGGTAGCCTTCCGCTTCCTTCACCTCCAGCCGGTGGGTTGGCACGTTTGCCGTCAGGATCGCAAGCTCCGCCTTCGACGGCCGGAACTGCGCACGCGCAAGCGACGGGGCGGCAAGGGCGAGGCTCGCCATCATGAAACGTCGTGTCCACATATTTCCTACTCTTTTCGTGGGCATTAGAACCTCGCGGCACGAAAAGGAAAGTACCTTTTCCGGATGCCGGTCTTGCGATAGGCGACGGGCATGGAATTGCGTGTGTCCGATCTGACTTGCGCCCGCGGCGGGCTGATCGTCCTTCAGGGCGTGTCGCTGACGCTGCGCGCCAGTCAGGCCCTGATCCTGCGTGGCCCCAACGGTTCGGGAAAGACGACGCTGCTGCGCACGCTGGCGGGCCTGCAGCCGCCGGGCGCCGGCCAGATCGACGCGCCTGAGGATTCCATCACATATGCCTCTCACCTCGATGGGCTGAAGGCGACGCTGACGGTGCGGGAGAATCTTGCCTTCTGGGCACGGGTCCATGACCGGACGGTCGGGCAGACGCTGGCACGGATGAACCTGGACAAGTTGGCCGACCGTCCGGCCCAGGCGCTTTCGGCAGGGCAGAAACGGCGGCTGGGGCTGGCGCGCCTTCTGGTGACGGGACGGCCGATCTGGCTGCTGGACGAACCCACCGTGTCACTCGACGCGGCCTCGGTCGCGCTGTTCGCGAACGTGCTGCGGCAGCATCTGGCAGAGGGGGGTGCGGCCCTGATCGCGACGCATACCGACCTTGGCCTTGCGGCCGAGGTTCTGGACATGGACGCCTTCGTGGCGCGCGACATCGCGCCCCGTGGCGGTTTCGACGAGGCGTTCCTGTGATTGCCCTTCTGCTTCGGGATCTGCGCCTGTCTGTGCGGTCGGGCGGCGGCTTCGGGCTGGGGCTGGCCTTCTTCCTGCTGGTGACGATCCTCGTGCCGCTGGCCGTCGGCCCGGAAAGCGCCCTGCACGCCCGCATCGCGGCCGGCATCCTGTGGCTGGGCGCGCTTCTGGCCTGCCTTCTGTCGCTGGACCGCATCTTCGCCCTGGATCACGAGGATGGGTCGCTGGATCTCCTCGTGACCGCACCAATGCCGCTGGAGGGGATCGTCGCGATGAAGGCGCTGGCGCATTGGCTCGTCACGGGCCTGCCGCTGACACTGGCCGCGCCGGTGCTGGCCGTCCTGCTGAACCTTCCAGCGCAGGGTTACGGGTGGCTGTTCCTGTCGCTGCTGGTCGGCACGCCCGCGCTGTCGGTCATCGGCACCTTCGGGGCGGCCCTGATCGTGGGCCTGAAACGCGGCGGCCTGCTGCTGAGCTTGCTGGTCCTGCCGCTATACGTGCCCACCCTGATCTATGGCGCCGAGGTGGCAAAGCGCGGGGCAGATGGTTTGCCCGCGCTCGTGCCGCTGGCGCTTCTGGGGGCGATCAGCGCGGGCAGCGCGGCCCTGCTTCCTTTTGCCTCGGCGCAGGCGCTGCGGATCAATCTAAGATGACTTGTGCTGCGCGCGGAAAAGGATGAATCCACCTTCATGTCGATCTGGGAATACGCGAATCCACGGAAGTTCATGCAAGTCTCGGGGCGGTTCCTGCCCTGGGTGGCGGGAATGGCCACCCTGTGCCTGGTCGTGGGTCTGATCTGGGGCTTCTTCTTCACGCCGGACGACTACCGGCAGGGCGCCACCGTCAAGATCATTTTCCTGCACGTTCCCTCCGCCCTTGTCGCCATCAACGGCTGGATGGTGATGCTGGTCGCGTCCCTGATCTGGCTGATCCGGCGGCACCACGTGTCGGCGCTGGTGGCCAAGGCCGCAGCACCCGTGGGGATCACCATGACGCTGATCGCCCTGATGACGGGCGCGCTCTGGGGCCAGCCGATGTGGGGCACCTGGTGGGCGTGGGACCCGCGGCTGACCTCGTTCCTGATCCTGTTCATGTTCTATGGGGGCTACATCGCGCTGTGGCAGGCGATCGAGGATCCGGACACCGCCGCCGACCTTACCTCGGTCCTGTGCATGGTGGGATCGGTCTTCGCCATCCTGTCGCGCTATGCCGTGCTGTTCTGGAATCAGGGGCTGCACCAGGGCGCCTCGCTGTCGCTCGACAAGGAGGAGCATATGGCCGACGCCTACTGGTACCCGCTGCTGCTGTGCATGGGGGGCTTCATGCTGCTGTTCCTGGCGCTGGTCCTGCTGCGCACGCGGACCGAGGTGCGGCGTCGTCGCCTGCAGGCCCTGATCCTGAGGGAGCGGATGGCATGATGCCCGATCTTGGAAAATACGCGGGCGCGGTGTTGGGCGCCTATGGCCTGTCGCTGCTGCTGATCGTGGGACTGGTGGCGCTGTCGGTGTGGCAGGCCGTGCGGATGCACGCCCGTCTGCGGGATGTGGAGGAACGGGGCAAGGAATGAAGCCGCTGATCCTGATCCCTCCGCTGGCCTTCGCCGGTCTTGCCGCACTGTTCTGGTTCGGCATGATGCGCACCGATCCGGACGCCCTTCCAACGGCGTTCGAAGGCAAGCCCGCCCCCGCCATGGCCGCCGCCCCCTTGGGCACCGGCGCGGCCCCCACGGACGCGCAGCTGCGGTCGGGCGGGGTGAAGCTGGTCAACTTCTGGGCCAGCTGGTGCGCGCCCTGCCGGCAGGAGCATCCGGTGCTGGAACAGCTGGCCGCCGAGGGGGTGCAGATCATTGGCGTCAACTACAAGGACCGGTCGGAGAACGCGCTCGGTTTTCTGGAAGAACTCGGCGACCCCTACGCCGTCAAGGGCGCGGACGAGACGGGGCGCATGGGCCTGAACTGGGGCCTTTACGGCGTGCCGGAAACCTTCGTGATCGACGGCGAGGGCAAGGTGCTGGCTCGCATCGCGGGGCCGATCACGCAGCGGACGGTGGACACCGTCCTGCAACCGGCGCTGCAGGCGGGCGGCTAGACCGCCTGCCCCGCGGCCCAGCCCGACGACCAGGCCCACTGGAAGTTGTAGCCGCCAAGCCAGCCTGTCACGTCCACCACCTCACCCACGAAATGCAGGCCCGGCACGCGCCGCGCTTCCAGCGTGCGGGGGTCCAACTCCTCGGTGTCGACGCCGCCCAGCGTGACCTCGGCGGTGCGGTAGCCTTCGGTGCCCACGGGTTTCAGCTGCCACGCGTGCACCTGGCGCTCGATCGCCTCGATCGCGCCGTTGGACAGCGCGCCGATCGCGCCGGTGACGCCGCAGATCTCCTCCATCCGCCGGGCCAGCTTTTCCGGCATGTGCCGCGTCAGCGCGGTCCGCAGCGCGATTCGAGGCTGCTCGCTGCGCAGTTGGCGCAGGTCGGCCGACAGGCTGCGACCGGGCAGGACGTCCACGGTCAGCCCATCCCCCTCGCGCCAATAGCTGGAGGCCTGGAGGATCGCAGGGCCGGACAGGCCGCGATGGGTGAACAGCAACGCTTCGTCAAAGCTGGCACCGGTGGTCACCCGGGCTTCCAACGCGATGCCGGACAGGGGTTGCAGATGTATCAGCTCCTGTTCGGCGAAGGTCAGGGGCACCAGCGCGGGCCGCGTCTCGATCACGTTCAGCCCGAACTGGGTGGCCAGTTGATAGCCGAAGCCCGACGCCCCCATCTTCGGGATGGACTTGCCGCCTGTGGCCACGACCACGCGCTCCGCTTCCACCACCCCGCGCGAGGTGACGACGCGGAAGCCGCTCTCCACCTTCTCCACGCTGGTGCCCAGCCAGAGCTGGACGCCTGCGGCGCACATCTGGTCCAGCAGCATCTTCACGATCTGGGTGGAGGGGCCGTCGCAGAACAGTTGACCCAGTGTCTTTTCATGCCAGGCGATTCCCGCCTCGTCCACGCGGGCCACAAAATCCCACTGGGTGTGGCGTTTCAGGGCCGACAGCGCGAAGCGCGGGTTGCGCGACAAAAACCGGTCCGCCGCGATTCCGGTGTTGGTGAAGTTGCACCGCCCCCCGCCCGAGATTCGGATCTTTTCGCCCGCCGCCTTGGCATGGTCGATGACAAGGACGCGGCGTCCGCGGCGGGCTGCTTCGATGGCGCAGTACATGCCGGCCGCGCCGGCCCCAAGGATGACAATATCGGTTTTCATGGCTCTGTCCCTAGCCCTCCCCGAAGTTTTCGACAACGCGAGATTTTTTTGTCGAATGCCTCTTGCAGCACCCGAAAGCTCCGGCTAAACACCGCCTCACGCAAGTTGGGGCGTCGCCAAGTGGTAAGGCAGCGGTTTTTGGTACCGCCATTCGCAGGTTCGAATCCTGCCGCCCCAGCCAAGTTCTTCCAGACATTTCAAGACTGTTAGCGGCCTGAACGGGCCGCTTTGCGTCGTTCGTGTTGGGATCGTTCTTCGGGTTCCCCGGCGCAGGCGGCCGGAAAACCCTGATGCTTCAGACACGGTCCGCGGGATCCGTCCGTCGCGAGAAGTAGTTGGCCACCAGCGCGCCAGAGATGTTGTGCCACACGCTGAAGATGGCGCTTGGCACCGCCGCCAGCGGCGAGAAGTAGGCCGTGGCCAGCGCCGCCCCAAGGCCCGAGTTCTGCATCCCCACCTCGATCGCGATCGCCTTGCGTTTGGCAAGGCTCAGCCCGCAGGCGCGGGCCGCCCAGAACCCGATCAGGTAGCCCAGCCCATTGTGCAGCACGACCACGGCGAAGATGGTCAGCCCCGACTGGATGATCGCGCCCTTGGAGGCACCGACAACGGCGGCCACGATCAGGACGATCCCGATGACGCTGACCAGCGGCAGCGCCGGCACCGCGGCCCGCACGAAACCCGGCAGCAGCTTCTGCGCGACGAAACCAAGCGCCAGTGGCAGCAGCACCACCTTCACGATGGACAGGAACATCGCCCCGGCGTCCACGGGCAGATATTCGCTGGCCAGCATCAGCACCAGGAAGGGCGTGACCAGCGGCGCCAGAAGCGTCGTCACGCTGGTGCAGGCCACCGACAGCGCCACGTCACCCTTGGACAGATATGTCATCACGTTGCTGGAGGTGCCGCCGGGGCAGCATCCGACCAAGATCACGCCTGCCGCCACCTCGGCCGGCATCGGGATCACCTTTGTCAGGATCACGGCCAGACCCGGCATGATGATGAACTGCGCCAGAACCCCGACGCCCACCTCGATCGGGCGGCGCACGACTTCCTGAAAATCCTTCGCGGACAGGGTCAGCCCCATCCCGAACATGATGATGCCCAGCAGCGTGACGATCCAAGGCGCCAGCTGCTTGAACGTGTCGGGCAGCAGAAAGCCCGCCGCCGCAAATACGATCACCCAAAGTGCAAATGTCTTGCCGACAAAGGCCGAAACCCTTGCAATTATCTTCATATTATCCCCCTTGAACGCAATAAAGTTGCGCTATTACGTAGGGGACGCTTACGGGGACGGGGGGCGGAGATCAAGCCGCGATGCGGCTGTCAGCGGCCTTCCAGAACCTCGATCACCTTTTCGGCGGGCACGTCGTCGGCGATGAAGGCGTCGCCGATCCCGTTCATCAGGATGAAGCGCAGGCGGCCGTCGACCACCTTCTTGTCCTGCCCCATCAGTGCCAGAAGCGCGCGGGCGTCCGGCAGGTCGCCCGGAATGTCCGACAGCGCCGCCTTCATTCCCATCGCCCGCAGATGCGCCGCCACGCGCGAGGGCGCTTCCTGCGGCAGAAGCCCCAGCTTCCGGCTGAGATCGGCGGCCAACAGGCAGCCGATCGCCACGCCTTCGCCGTGCAGCAGCCGGTCGGAATAGCCGGTCGCCTTTTCCAGCGCATGGCAGAAGGTGTGGCCAAGGTTCAGAAGCGCGCGCTCCCCTTCCTCGGTTTCGTCGCGGGCGACGATGGCGGCCTTCATGCCGACGGAATGGCCGACGGCGTGCAGACGCAGGGCGTCCTCCCCCTGCATCCGCGGGCCGTTCACCTCCAGCCACTCAAAGAAAGCGGCGTCGCCCAGCAGGCCGTATTTCACGACTTCGCCATAGCCAGCCCGAAATTCCCGCACCGGCAGCGTGTCAAGCGCACCGATATCGGCCAGGACCAGCGAGGGTTGGTGGAACGCGCCGACAAGGTTCTTGCCCTGCGCCGTGTTGATGCCGGTCTTCCCGCCCACGGAACTGTCCACCATCGCCAGAAGCGAGGTCGGTATCTGCACGAAGCGCACGCCCCGCCGCAGCACGGCGGCCGCAAAGCCCGCAAGGTCACCGATCACACCGCCGCCCAGGGCGATGACGATGTCCCGACGCTCCACCTTCTGTTCCAGAAGCCATTCCACCGTGCGCGTGAAATGGGGCCAGCTTTTCGTGGCCTCCCCCGCAGGCAGGATCAGCGCGTCTACGGCGATGCCCGCCGCCTCCAGCCCGGCGCGCAGGCTGGGAAGTTGGGTGGTGGCCACATTCTCGTCCGTGACGACCACGACCTTCGGGCGGCGCAGAAGCGGCTGAAGATGCTGTGCGGCGGATTCGATCAGGCCGCGCCCGATGCGCACGTCATAGCTGCGGCTGCCAAGGGCGACGGGAACGGTCTTCATCTCAATCCTCCATGACATCGGGATAGGCGGCCAGCGCTTCCTGCACCCGCTGGGCCATCCGCTCCACGCTGGTGCCGCGTTTGCTGGGAACGGTGATGCAGGCCTGGGCATAAATGCCTTCGCGCGCGGCCAGAAGATCGGCCAGTGTGCGGCGCGGGTTGGGCGTGCGCAGCAAAGGCCGCGTGTTGCGGTTGCGCACGCGCTGCCACAAGGTGTCCAGATCCGCGCTCAGCCACACGGATACGCCCTTGTCGCGGATCAGGTCGCGATTCGCCTCGGCAAGGAACGCACCGCCGCCGGTGGACAGGACGGAAGGCGCGCCTTGAAGCAACCGCTCCAGCACCTGCGTTTCGCGCGCGCGGAAAAACTCCTCCCCGTCGCGGGCGAAGATCTCGGGGATGGTGCGGTGGGCGGCGGCCTCGATCTCATGATCGGTGTCGACAAAGGGAACGCCCAGCTGGCGCGCCAATTGCGTGCCCACGGCGGTTTTGCCCGCGCCCATCATGCCCACAAGAACGACGGTTTTCTTCAGCCGCGTCACGATCGTGCCATCTCCGTCCGCTTTTCCTGTCCGCCGGCTGGTCGCCTGCGGCGTTATGCGGTAATGGCGTGAACCGAAAGCGATTGCCATATATAAATCGGACAGACGCCGAAACGGCGCAGAGGGCGGAAAGATGGGTCTTATCATCAAGGCGGTGCTGATCATTGCAGTGCTGATCTTCCTGGGGCTGACGGGCTATGCCTATCTGGGCGACCTGACCCCCCCGCAAACCGAGGTTACGGCGCCGGTGACGCTGGATGGGAACTAGGCACGCCCTTGTGCTGACGCTGTGCCTTGCCCCCGGCCTTGCCGGGGCCGAAGCGCCCATGTCCGCCATCGACTGGCTGTCGCAGTCCGTCACGGCACCCCCGCCCCCCGCAGCGCCGCCGGAACCGCCGCAGACGACGGTGCCCGACGCGCCGGTGCTGGATGTCGCGGGCCTTCTGACGCCGCGCCAGACGGGGCTTTCCCGTGACCTCTGGGGCGCCGGATCGTCCCGAGTGATCGCGGAGAAGATCACGGCCATGCCGGTCAACACCCTGCCCGCCCTTCACGAACTGGCGATGAACGTGCTTCTGGCCGAAACCCATGCCCCGCGGGATGCGGGGACCGAAGGCCTCGTATTCTTTGCGCGGCTGGACAAGCTGCTGGCGGTGGGCGCGCTGGAACAGGCGCAGGCGCTGCTGGACGTGTCGGGTGCCGCGGAGGCAAAGGCCTTCCGCCGCCAGTTCGACATCGCCCTTCTTCTGGGGACCGAAGATCGGGCGTGCGAAACGCTGGATGCGGCGCCGCAGCTGGCGCCGACCTATCCCGCCCGCATCTATTGCACCGCCCGCACCGGCGACTGGTCGGCCGCCGTGGTGGTGCTGCACTCCGCGCAGGCCCTTGGCCTGATCACGCCCGAGGAAGACGCCCTCATCTCCCGCTTCCTGGATCCGGAGCTGTTCGAGGGGGAGCCGCCCTTGCCGCCGCCGCCCCGCCCGACGCCCTTGGAATGGCGCATGTTCGAGGCGATCGGCGAGCCGCTTCCGACGCTGACCCTGCCCTTGGCCTATGCCCATGCCGAACTGCGCGATTCCTCTGGCTGGAAGGCGCAACTGGACGCGGCGGAGCGGCTGACCCGTGCCGGGGTTCTGGATCCGAATCGGCTTCTCGGCCTCTACACTCTCCAGCGACCGGCGGCCTCGGGTGGGGTGTGGGACCGGGCGGACGCCATCCAGACGCTGGATCGGGCGGTGACCGAAGGCGACGCCCGTGCGGCGGCGCAGGCCCTGCCGCTGGCGTGGTCCGCCATGGCGGGGGCGGAGCTTGAGGTTGCGTTTTCGCGCATGTACGCGCCGCAGCTTCTGGCCCTGCCACTGATGGGCGACGCGGCGCTGATGGCGGCGCGGATGGGCCTTCTGACGGGGCGGCTGGACGGGGTGCAGACCCTGAACGCCTCCGCCAATGCCGAGGATCGTTTCCTGACGGCAATTGCCACGGGATCGCCCGCGACGGCGCCGACAGTGGATGGGCTGTCCCGTGCCATCGCCGGGGGCTTCTCCAGCGACCCCGTCCCACCCGAGGCGGACGAGCTGCTGTCCGAGCAGCGTCGGGGCGAGGCGCTGCTGCTGGCGATGACCATGCTGTCGCGCGGTGCGCAGGGCGATCTTCAGGGCGTGACTGAGGGGATTTCCACACTCCGCGCCTTGGGGTTGGAGCCGGCGGCGCGGCGTGTGGCCCTGCAACTGATGATCCTGGAACGGCGCGGCTGATGTCGGAACGCTGGATCTCGCTGTTTCTGGACGCGCAGGCCGCCGATGTGGGCGCGGCGCGCAACACGCTTCTGGCCTATGGGCGGGACCTGAAGGACTTCCTGTGCTGGCTGGAGCGGCGGGAGGCCAGCTTCACCACCGCCGATCGCACGATGGTGGAGGATTACCTGATCTTCTGCGACGCTCAGGGCCTGTCGAAGGCGACCCGCGCCCGCCGGCTGGTGTCCATCCGGCAGTTCTACCGCTTCCTGCACGAGGAAGGGCTGCGCGAGGACAATCCTGCGATCCGCCTGAAGGGGCCGGGCACGGACAAGCGCCTTCCCGGAACCCTCAGCATCGACGAGGTGGACCGGCTGCTGGAATCGGCCCGCGAACGGGGGCGTGGCGACGCCCTTCAGGTGCGCAACCGCTGCCTGATGGAGCTGTTGTACGCTACGGGCATGCGCGTGTCCGAACTGGTGGGCCTGCCTGTCGCCGCCGCGCGCGGTGATCCCCAGATGCTACTTGTGCGCGGAAAAGGCGGCAAGGAACGTCTCGTGCCTCTGTCTCCCCCGGCACGTGAGGCGCTTATGGCCTGGCTGGCGCGGCGGGATTCCGACGAAGGGGATGCCGAGTCGAAGTTCCTGTTTCCGGGCCGTGGTGCCACGGGCCACCTGACGCGGGAGTATTTCTTCCGTCTGATCCAGCAGATCGCGGGCGATGCGGGCATCTCCCCGTCCCGCGTGACGCCCCACACGCTGCGCCACGCCTTCGCAACCCATCTTCTGGCGGGCGGGGCCGATCTGCGGGCCATCCAGTTGATGCTGGGCCACGCCGATATCGGCACGGTGGAGATCTACACACATGTTCTGGACGAGCAGTTGAAGAACCTTGTCCTGAACCATCATCCGCTGGCCAAGGACTGACGGCCCGTCACGGCGACGTCACGATTGGGTGTTGACGCATGTCCCTGCGGCGCATAGCCTCAGCCCCAATAAGTCGGCCCGTCCGACAGGGGGTTCATAAAGGGGAAAGGGCGGACCGAAGGGTCGGCCCTTTCCTCATTTTCGCGCCTGACAGGGTGGAACGCGCATGCTAAGCCCGTTTCGGAACCACTTGAGGACCGAACTGCATGTCCAAGACCCTCTCCACCCTTCTTGCCCTGACCTTCGGAATGTCGCTGGCCCACGCCACGCTGGCGCAGGAAACGGCACCTGCCGCGCCTGCCCCCGCACCGGCACCGGCCGCCACGGCCGATGACGCGTCCGGACAGGACCTCAGCATGGGCCAGACGGCCGAAGACCAGAACCCGATGAAGGTGGCCGGCACCTTCGGCGAATGGGAGCAGCGCTGCATCGCCGACGAAGCCGGCAAGGACCGCTGCCAGCTGTACCAGCTGCTGCAGGACAACGACGGCAACAACGTGGCCGAATTCAGCATGTTCAACCTGCCCGCCGGCCAGCAGGCCGCGGCCGGCGCGACGGTCATCGTCCCGCTGGAAACGCTGCTGACCGCGAACCTGTCGCTGAAGGTCGACAGCGCACAGGCCAAGATCTACCCCTACACCTGGTGCAGTTCGGTCGGGTGCGTGGCCCGGATCGGCTTCACGCAGGCCGAGGTGGACGCACTGAAGAAGGGCTCCGCGGCGCAGCTGACGCTGGTGCCGGTGGTGGCGCCGGACCAGAAGGTCGTCCTTGACCTGTCGCTGTCAGGCTTCACGGCGGGATATGACGCGGTCGTCGCGGCCAACGCGAAGTGACACGAAGGCCCCGGAGCGACCCGGGGCCCTACGCCTTCCGCAGGGCCAGAACCGCGTTCAGCCCGCCGAAGGCAAAGGCGTTCGACAAAGCGACCTTCACCTTCGCCTCGCGCGCCACATTCGGAACCACGTTCAGCGCGCATTCCGGGTCCGGCTCCTCGTAGCCGATGGTGGGGGCGATGATGCCGTCCCGCAGGGCCATGATGCAGGCCAGAAGCTCCACCGCGCCGGTGCCACCGATCAGGTGCCCGTGCATCGACTTGGTGGAGGAGATCATCAGCCGGTCCGCATGCGGCCCGAAGACATCCGCCACCGCCGCGCATTCCGTCTTGTCGTTCGCCGCCGTGCCGGTGCCGTGGGCGTTGATATAGCCCACCTCGTCCCCGTTCAGGCGCGCGTCGCGCAGCGCTCCGGCGATGGCCCGCGCGGCACCCTGCTTGTTCGGCATCACGATGTCCGACGCGTCGGAGGTCATGGCAAAACCCACCACCTCGGCCAGGATCTCGGCGCCGCGCGCGCGGGCGTGCTCATGCTCCTCGAACACAAAGATGGCAGCGCCCTCGCCCTGCACCATGCCGTTGCGGTTCAGGCTGAAGGGGCGGCAGGCGTCGCGCGACATGACGCGCAGCCCCTCCCACGCCTTGATGCCGCCAAAGCACAGCATGGATTCGGATCCGCCGGTCAGCATCACCTGCGTCATGCCAGACCGGATCATGTGAAACGCCTGGCCCATCGCGTGATTGGAACTGGCGCAGGCCGTGGCCACCGTGAAGCTGGGCCCCTTGAGGTTGAACTCCATCGACAGGTGGCTGGCGGCCGCGTTGTTCATCAGCTTGGGCACGACGAAGGGGTGAACGCGGTTCTTCTTCTCCTCGTACACCGTGCGATAGTTGTCGTCCCAGGTGTTCACGCCACCCGCCGCGGTGCCCAGCACCACGCCGGCCTGGTAGCTCAGCCGGCCGTCGAAGTTCAGGCCGGACTGCGCCACGGCCTCGCGTCCCGCAAGAAGGGTGAACTGCGTGAACTTGTCGTAAAGCGCGATTTGCTGGCGGTTGAAGCGCGCCTCCGGGTCCCAGTCATGGACCTGACCGCCGATCTGGATGCTCAGCCGGTCCTTGTCGCGGATGTCGAGCTCGGTGATGCCGCAGCGGGCTTCGCGAAACGCCTCGAACGTGCCCTTCACGTCATGGGCCAGCGCGTTGATCGTGCCGGCCCCCGTGATGACGACGCGCTTCATACCCGCGCGGCCACCAGATCCTCCACCGCCGCCACGATGGAGCCGACGGAGGAGATGTCGAACTGGCCAGCCGCCGGTTCGTTGGCGTTGAAGGGAACGGAAACGTCGAACGTTTCCTCGATCGCGAAGATCGTTTCCACCAGGGCCATGCTGTCGATCCCAAGCTCGGCCAAGGTGGAGGCGGGCGTCACCTCCGACGGATCAAGAAGCGCCTGATCGGCGATGATCCGGATGACCTTGTCTTCCACCGTGTCCATCGTAGATCCTCTTGGTCGGGGCAGGCTCAATCTTCTTGCACATCCTTTGAAACGATTTTTTGAAGCTCCTTCACCGTGGCCGAAAGGCGCGGAAGACGGCGCAGGGCCTTCTGCATCTCCACATGCGCGTCCATCTTCACGGCAGGGTAGCCCAGAAGCACACGGCCCGCTGGCGCGTTGCTGAGGATCTTGGTGCCGCCGCCCGCGATCACGTCATCCCCGATGAAGATGTTGTCGGACACGCCCACCTGCCCCGCCAGCACCACGCGGTCCCCGATCCGGACGGAGCCGGCGACGCCCACCAGGCCGCACAGCAGGCAGTCCTTTCCGACACGCACGTTGTGACCAAGGTGGACAAGGTTGTCGATCTTGGTGCCGCTGCCCACGATCGTGTCGCGGATCGTGCCGCGGTCGATGGTGGAATTGGCCCCCACCTCCACGTCATCGCCGATCTGGACGGATCCCAGCGAATGGATGCGGGTCCAGGCCTGCTCGCGGATGCCTTCGCGCAGGCCAAGCGTTTCGCGAATCTCCTCGATGCCGGATTTTTCCGGGGTGACGAAGCTGAGGCCGTCATTGCCGATGGCGCAGCCCGGTTGGGCGATGAAGCGGTCACCGATCCGCACGCGCGCGCCGATCTTGGCGCCGGTCAGGATCAGCGCGTCGTCGCCGATCTGCGCGCCTTCGCCGATCGCCACGTGGGAGGCGATGCGCGCGTTGCGTCCGATGACGGCCCCCGCCCCGACGGTGACGAAGGGGCCGATGGCCGCGCCTTCGCCGATCATCGCCGTGGGGTCCACCACCGTCATGGCATGGATGCCGGGGGCGATCAGCGGACCCTTGTCCATCATGCGCGACAGTCCGGCCATGGCCAGACGGCCGCGGGGCGCGATGATGGCGGCCTTCAGCCCTAGGGAACGCCAATCGGCGCCCGGCCACACCATGGCGGCCTGTGCGCTGCCCTCGCCAAGGCCCTCGGCGTATTTGGGATCCATGGCCAAGGCCAGATCGTGCGCCGTGGCAGAGGCGGGCTCGGCCACGCCGCTGATCGCGATGTCCAGATCGCCCTCGGCCTCGGCCCCGATGGCGGCGGCGATGTCGCGGATGGTGTGTGTCATGATACGCTCCGTCTTTGGGACTGATCTAAACCTCGGCCGGTCGAAGTGCCACCCCAGCCCTCATATGGTGTGTTTCGGCGCGATTACGCCGAGGGGTGGCGTGACGCAGCGGAACGGGCCGTAAAAACTTTTGGAAATTCCGTCCAAATGCGTCATAAATTAACTCATCAATCACGAAGACCTCGCAAACAAGAGGCCGTGACAGAAATTGGGACAGGCAGACTGATGGCAGGACAATCCTTTCCGGCGTTGACGCGGCGTGGTCTTCTGGGAGCCTTTGCGGCGACGGTGGTCGTGGCGGCCCCTTCGGCGTCGAACGCATTCGGTTTTCTTCGGGGTGCAGGCGATGTGCGGCGCGTTCGCATGTACAATGGACGCACCGGTGAATCGCTGGACTCGATCTACTGGATCGAAGGGCAGTACATCCCGGAATCCTTGCAGGACGTGAACCGCTTCGTCCGCGACTGGCGCACGAACGAGATCATCAATTTCGACGCGCGCACGCTGGACATCCTGGCCGCCTCCCACGCGCTGATGGACACGAACGAACCCTACCTGCTGCTGTCGGGCTATCGTTCGCCCAAGACGAACGCGATGCTTCGGTCGCAATCCGAAGGCGTGGCGCGCAACTCGCTGCACATGTCCGGCAAGGCGGCCGACGTGCGTCTGAAGTCCCGCTCCGTGTCGCAGATGGCCCGCGCGGCTGAGGCATGCTCGGCCGGTGGCGTCGGTCGCTATTCGGGGTCGAACTTCGTGCACATGGATTGCGGCGCCGTCCGCCACTGGGGCGCTTGAGGGTCGCGGGGCGTCACGGACGCCCGCGGAACCCCATCGCCACCACGAACTTTTCCGAAGAATCAGCGCGTGAAGCTGGCGGCTTCACATTGGCGACCTTGTTGAAGTTGCGCTTCAGAAGAGTTTGAAGCTCATTCTCCGCGCCACCGGCCAGAACCTTGGCGACGAAGGTGCCGCCCTCCTCCAGCACATCGAAGGCAAAGAAGGCCGCGGCCTCGCACAGCGCGATGATGCGCAGGTGGTCGGTGCCCTTGTGGCCGGAGGATGCGGCGGCCATGTCGCTCATCACGACATCGGCCGGGCCACCCAGCCAGTCCTTCACCTTCTGATCGGCGTCATCTTCCAGGAAATCCAGCTGATGGACCTCGGCGCCAGAGATCGGCTCCACTTCCTGAAGGTCAACGCCCAGCACCGTCCCCTGCGGCTTGTTCGGCTTCTGTCCCAACGCGTTCACACGGTCCACCGCCACCTGGCACCAGCCGCCGGGGGCGCAACCCAGATCGACGACGCGCGAGCCCGGCTTCAGGAAGCCGAACTTGTCGTCCAGCTCCAGAATTTTGAAGGCGGCGCGTCCGCGATAGCCTTCCTTCTTCGCTCGCTGCACGTAGGGGTCGTTCAGCTGCCGTTCCAGCCACAGGGTCGAGGACAGCTTGCGCCCTTTCGCCGTCTTGACGCGCACCCGCAGATCGCGCTGGCCCCGTCCGGAGGTGTTCTTTTCCGTCATCACAGTGGTCCGTCTTCCAGAACGCCGTCCGCGTTCATCTGTTGATAGAGCAAGCCTTCCCGCAAACCGCGATCGGCCACCGAAAGGCGGTCCGTCGGCCAGATCCGCATCAGCGCTTGAAGGATCGCGGCACCCGACATGATCAGGCTGTGCCGGTCACGCCCGATTTGCGGATCCACGCGCCGCCCTTCCGGGCCAAGCGCCAGATAATCGCGGATCACCTGGTCGATCTGGTCGGACGTCATGTGCAGGCCGTCCACCTTCGTGCGGTCATAGCGTCGCAGCCGCAGGAACGACGCCGCGACCGTCGTGATCGTGCCTGACGTGCCAATGATCTGGAACCCGTCGCGCGTGTTCTCGCAGTTGTAGGGCGAAAAGCTGGACAGGTTCTCCTCGAAGAACCAGCTCATCAGCGCAAAGCGTGCGGCGTCATCTTCCACATCCGCGAACTGGTCCTTCAGCGTGGCCACGCCCAAAGGCACGGAAATCCAGTCCACCACACGGGCCGCACCGCGACGCGGCTTGAACCCGTTGTGCAGCGCCATGATGGACCGTGCGCGCTGATCGGGCGCCACCTCCGAAAGGTCGATCCAGACGAGTTCGGTGGAGCCCCCGCCGATGTCGATCACCAGCAGCTGTTCCGTCTTGGGATTGACCAGCGGCGCGCAGGAGATGACGGCCAGCCGGGCCTCTTCCTCGGGATTGATGATCTCCAGCTGCAGGCCGGTTTCGCGCCGGACCATGCGGATGAAATCCCGCGCATTGCGGGCACGGCGGCAGGCTTCGGTCGCGACCAACCGCATCCGCCGCACGCGGTGCTTTTCCAGCTTCTTCTGACAGATGCGCAACGCCTGAACCGTGCGCCCCATGGAGGCACGCGAAAGCCGGCCGGATGCTTCCAGCCCTAGGCCCAACTGCACGGTCTTGGAAAAACTGTCCACGACCTGAAAGTGACTGCCCTTGGGCTCGGCAATCAACATGCGGCAACTGTTGGTACCCAGATCCAGCGCCGCATAAAGCGTGGACCCGGGCGAGGCGGCGGAAGGTTCGACCCGCGCGGATTCGACGGGGAGCGCGTCCGCACCTCTGGGACGCTCGGGCGCCATTGAATCGCCCTCCAATTCGGTTAACCCCTACAGTATGTCCCTGCCACGCCTGTTGCAAGGCCACGGGGAACCGGACCGGCGGCCTTGCGTTACAAAGCTGTGATGAAGGAGTGTGCCATGCGCTGGATCCTGCTTGCCGCGACCTGCCTGATGCCCCTGCCCTCGTTGGCGGCAAACGTCTATGATTTCGCGGCGGAGACGCCGGGCTTTACCCGGTTCGCCGCGCTGATGCGTCAGACGGGGATTGATCGCGCACTGTCGAATCCCGGTCCCTACACGATCTTCGCGCCGCAGGATTCCGCCTTCGCGAAACTGCCGGCCGGTTTGGATCGTGAAAGGCTAGTGCAGATCCTGACCTGCCACATGGCCCCCACCCGTGCTCTGACCGATGTTCTTGCCACCGGGCGTCCTGCGGTGGTCCGCACTGTCGGCGGCTGCCGGATTTCCATGTATCGCACGCAGGACGGAATCATGCTGCGCGACGACGCAGGGCGCGAACACCGGCTGACGGCGGCGGACATCCCGCGGTCCAACGGCGTCATCCACACGGTTGATTCGCTTATTCTTCCCGCTATTGACGCCTCGTCCGACGTGAATTACTGAAGGCACGTCGCGGGTGTAGCTCAATGGTAGAGCAGAAGCTTCCCAAGCTTACGACGAGGGTTCGATTCCCTTCACCCGCTCCATCCTATTACAGTCTAACATATTGACGGCGCT
>NZ_JBNJLK010000025.1:0-31714 GCF_051195255.1 Falsirhodobacter sp. 1013
ACCTGCCGCGATCCCATCATCCCGATCACCTCCACCGCCTACGAATGGAAGTGAACCAGCCCCAGACCCGCCGATCAGCAGGTGCTTTTCAACACAATCGCCCAGGAGCGGACGTTCCCGTCGGGCGCTTAACCGACATCAGCGAACAAGCGCGTGGATTGAGCGCAGCACTTGGGCCTTGGTACAGCCGATCTCTTTCAGGCTCTCTTTCAAACGCTTCTCGATCGCCTCGGACAAGGTGCCTTTGGGGTTCCCGAAGCCCTCTCGGACGATCTCGGCTTCCCGGCGTTTCATCCAGGCGCGGGCCGCAGGTTCTCGATCGAACGTCTACGCCTCACGGTGGACCTTGACGCCTCCACGCTTTATGACGATCTGCGCAGTGTATCCGAAACTGCCATTTGCCCTCTGTCGCTTGAAGATGGTTCCCACGGTCTTACGCGCTCTCCTTGGGTCTTACCTTTGTAAGGCTGCACGAAGAAGAACCACTTTGAACAAGGGGAAAACGGAAACAGATCGGCAGTGTTGAAAGAAGGCTTCCGGCCAATGAGCATTGAGAAAACCCAGTCTTACACGATGCCCAAGCTGGCCGTGGCACCGATGATCGATTGGACGGACCGTCACTGCCGGTTCTTCCATCGGCAGATGTCCCGGCGGGCGATGCTCTACACGGAAATGGTGGTCGACCGCGCCATCATCCACGGTCCCCGGGATCGGCTTTTGCGGCATGATGCTACGGAACATCCCGTGGCCCTGCAGGTGGGCGGCTCGGACCCCGCGACGCTGGCGCTGGCCGTGCGCCATGCGACGCCCTTCGGCTATGATGAGATCAACCTGAACGTCGGCTGCCCTTCCGACCGCGTGCAGTCGGGATGCTTCGGTGCGGTGCTGATGAAGGACCCGGCCTTGGTGGCCCGATGCCTCCGCGCGATGATCGAGGTGGCGGAGGTGCCGGTCACCGTCAAGTGCAGGATCGGCGTGGACGATCAGGATCCCGAGGTCGTGCTTCCGGATTTTCTGTCGCGCGTCCGGGATGCGGGTGTACGCCTTGTCACCATTCACGCGCGCAAGGCCTGGCTTCAGGGGCTGTCGCCGAAGGAGAACCGCGAGATTCCTCCGCTGGATTACGATCTGGTGCTGCGGATGAAGGCGGCGTTTCCGGACCTGTCCGTCGCCCTGAACGGGGGCGTCAAGGATCTTGCGCAGGTGAAGGCGCTGCTGGCCCTCGGGCTGGACGGGGTCATGGTGGGGCGCGCGGCCTATCATGAACCGATGGACGTGCTGTCGGGCGCCGATGCGCTGTGGGGCGAGGACTTCGCCCCCGATCCCGTGACCATCCTCGCCTCCATGCGCCCCTATATCGAGGCGCATCTGGCGGAAGGCGGACGCCTGAACCAGATCACCCGGCACATGCTGGGTATGTTTGCCGGCCGGCCGGGGGCGCGGGCGTGGCGCCGCACGTTGTCCGAACATTCGACCAGGCCCGGTGTCGGGGTGGAGCTGCTGGACCTCGCGCAGGAGCAGATGCGCGAAGCCGCCTAGAGGTGCCCCATCCGGTCCAGCACGCCTTGCAGGATGTAGGCGGCGGCGACGTGGTCGATCACCTCGGCCCGCTTGCGGCGCGACATGTCCGCCTCCAGCAAGGCGCGCTCGGCGGCCACGGTGGACAGGCGTTCGTCCCAGAAGGTCAGGGGCAGGTCGGTCAGGCGGGACAGGTTGCGGGCGAAGGCGTGCGTCTTCTGCACGCGCGGCCCTTCGGTCCCATCCATGTTCAGCGGCAGGCCGAAGACGATCCCGACAACCTGACGGCTTTTCAGAAGAGTCAGCAGGGCTTCGGCGTCCAGCGTGAACTTCACGCGGCGGATGGTTTGAAGGGGCGTGGCGACCCCCCGCAGCGTGTCGGAAATGGCGACGCCGATCGTCTTGTCGCCCAGGTCCAGACCGGCGATCGCGCCATAGCGGGGAAGGGCGCGGACGAAATCTTCGATCATGGAACAAGTCCTGCGTTGCGGGTGGCGCGGTCGATGGTGGCACGCTCCTTCCCGGTGAAGAGGGGGGAGGCTCTGGCCACGGCCGCACGCGCGTCATCGTCACGGCCCAGCACGCCATAGGCGTTGATCAGGCGGGCCCATTCGTCGGCGCTGCCGCCATCGGTCGCTAGCCGGGTCGCAAGGCCTTCCACCATTCCCGCGATCGCGGCGTTGCGGTCGGCCTCCGGAAGGGCCTGCATCGCGGCCATGTCAGAGGCGTCGGGGCCGGGCAGGGCCGGGGGCGGCGTCCACCGTTCGCCCGCACGTGCCGCCACCTGCGGCATGGCGGCCAGCACCGTCGGCCGCCACGGGGCGTCGGCGGGCGCGACGTCCAATGCGCGGGTCCAGTCGCGGAAGGCCAGATCGTCCCGACCGCCTTGCGCCATGGTCACGCCGGACAGGTACAGCGCCAAGGGCTGATCCGGATCGCGCCGCAAGGCCTGTGTCAGCGCCGCCTCCGCCTCGGGGGAGACGTAGCCGCCGGTGGCATAGATCATCAGCTCTGCGAGTGCGGCATAGTCGGCGGCAGACGGCTGCGCTTGCAGGGACAGAACCTGACGCTGCGCCTCGATCGCGGCGGGGAAGTGGCCCAGCGCCGCCTCGTTCCGGGCCAGAAGCTGCTGGCCGCGCAGATCCTGCGGATTGCGTTGCACCGCCAGGCGCAGCTGTTCCACAAGATTCGCGAATTTCGGATCGGGCGCAGTCTGGGGCGCGGGTGGGGCCTGACCTTCGGCCTTGGTCTGCGAAGGGCGGGCGCTGCGGGCGGCCTCCAGCGCGGCCAGCCGCGCCGCGTGCGGCAGGTCGGGATAGCCGGGCATGCCAAGGCGCAGGTAAAGCAGGCCCACCCCCACCGCCGTCAGAACCACCAGCGCCGCGCCGATCAGCACGTTGCCCCGGCTGGCCATTCGCACCGTTTGCCGGTCGGCGTCCAGAAGCCGGCGCGAGACTTCCAGCCGCGCACGCTCCGCCTCCTCGGGCACTATGGTGCCGCGGGCAAGGTCGCGGTCCACCTCGGTCAGCTGATCGCGATAGATCTGCACGTTGGGGGACGCGGCGGCCGGACCCGTCACGAACAGCGCGCGCATCAGGACGGTCGCCACCGCGACCAGCAGGCATCCCGCCACGGCCCAGAACATCCAGCTTTCCATCACGCCCCTTTCCGTGGTCGCCCTAAGGTCAGCGGGCCGCCTCGGCCGCCGCGCGGATGGCGCGGATGTTCACGCCATACGCCGCAGGTTCCTGAGCGGAGCCGCCCTTGAAGACCGCAGACCCCGCCACCAGCACATCGGCACCCGCTGCGGCAACCAGCGGTGCGGTTTCCACCGTCACCCCGCCGTCGATCTGCAGATGGATGGGGCGGTCGCCGATCATGGCGCGCAAGGTCCGCGTCTTTTCCACCTGCGAATGGATGAACTTCTGCCCGCCAAAGCCGGGGTTCACCGTCATCACGCAGATCAGGTCCACCATGTCCAGAAGATGGGCCACCGCCTCGATCCCCGTGCCGGGGTTGAGGGCGAGGCCCGCCTTGCAGCCCGCGCCGCGAATGGCCTGCAGCGTGCGGTGGATGTGGGGACCCGCCTCAAGATGGGCGGTGATGATGTCGGACCCGGCGGCGGCGAAGGCCTCGATGTAGGGGTCCACCGGGGCGATCATCAGGTGCACGTCCATCACGCCCTTGATGTGCGGGCGGATCGCGGCGCACATGGCCGGGCCGAAGGTCAGGTTGGGCACGAAATGGCCGTCCATCACGTCCACATGCACCCAGTCCGCGCCCTGCGCCTCGATCGCGCGGCATTCCGCGCCGAAATCGGCGAAATCCGCAGCAAGGATGGAGGGGGCGATCTTGATCGGGGGATGAACCGGCATGGCGTGCTCCTTGGGGTCGGGGCGGGGTTTAACACCAACCCGCGCCAAGATGAAGGATCAGTGTCCGGGCGATCCGGACGCGTCGACGGTGACGCTGGCGGTCATCCCGTTGGCCAGAAGATGGCCTTCGGGGATGTTGTCCAGCGCGATTTCCACCGGGATGCGCTGGGCCAGGCGGATCCACTGGAAGGACGGCGTCGGCGCCTGCAGCAGGGATTGCGACATGTCCTCGGCATAGGAGATTCCCGAGGAGATGCCCAGAACGTGGCCCCGCATCTCGTATCCCGAGGCCATCAGGTGCACGCGCACCGGATCGCCCGCGCGGATGTGCTGGATCTGTGTTTCCATGAAGAAGGCGTCCACGCGGAAGCTGTCTTCGGCCACCAGCACCATGGCGTTGGCGCCGGCCGCTGCGTAATCGCCGACATTGGCCGTCAGGTTCGTGATCTGGCCGGCACGGGGGGCGCGAACCTCGGTCCGTTCCAGATCCAACCGCGCGCGGTCCAGCGCGGCCTCGGCCGAACGGACCTGCGCGTCGGCGGCGTCGGCCGACAGGACGGAAGACCGCAGCTCCACCTCCGCGACGGAGCGGGGGCTTTGTTCCTGCTGTTGCAGAAGGCGGTCGGCCTGCTGGCGGCTGTTCTCGGCATTGGCGCGGGCGCTGGCCAGACTCGCCTCGGCCTGGTTGAGGGCGAGTTCGTAGTTCTTCGGGTCGATCTTCATCAGAAGGTCGCCCGCCGCCACCATGCGGTTGTTCGACACTTCGACATCCACCACCGCGCCCGACACCAGCGGCGCGATCTGGATCAGGTCGGCCCGGATGTGGGCGTCGCGGGTCCAGGGTTCGCGGAAGACCTGGTTCCAGACATAGATCCCGCCGAACACGGCGGCGATGGCGATCAGGGTGGTTAGGATAAGGCGGATCAGGATCATCTCAGAGTTCCGGGATAAGCGCGACGACAAGGCCGAGGAGAACGAAATACAGCGCAAGCCGCGCCAGCGGTGGGTGCCAGAACCACGTCCATCCCGCCACGCGCAGCATCAGCCCGTCGATCACGAACCACAGGACCGAGGCGATGACGGCGCAGATCAGCAGGCCGGGGACATAAAGGCCAAGGAAGGCGATCTCGGATTTCATGCGGCACCGGAGAGTTGGGGGAAGGGGGACAGGATGCCGCTTTCGATCAGCGGACGCAACGTTTCGGCTTCCAGTAGGCAGATGCGGGTGGAGCGGTCGGAGTTGTCGCGGGCGGCGTCGCGCAGGCGGTCGAAGGGCGTCATGTTGGGCGTGCGGCCCGACACGGCGTCGCGCAGCGCCGTCCGCATCCCGGGGATCAGGGCCGCCGTGGCCGGAGGCAGGCGGGTCGCGGAATTGCGCAGCCGGTCACAGGCCAGCCCCGCCACCAACGCCGCCCGCGTCCGCCGGATCAGACGCGCATCCGCGGGCTTTTCCGCATCAAGGCCGGAGGCATAGTCGGTGAACATATCGATGATCTCGTCAAAGAAGGCGAAGCGGGGCATATGCCCCCGTTCGGCGGCCGTGCGGCGCAGAAGCCTTGTCGTGCCGCGCCGCAGGTGGCGCGACAGCCAGCCGTGATCTTCCGGGAAGATCACCGTGATCGCGATGATGAAGGCCGGCGGCAGCAGCGCCATGGAAGCCGCCACGTTGAACAGCGTGGAGGGGCTGAAACTGGGCGTGTTCGACGGCTGCAACCCGATGGACATCATGATCATGCTGCCGATCGCCAGTGGCAGAAGCTGAAGCGAGCCGCAAAGATAGAAGATGACAAAGACGGTGGTCCCCATCAGCAGCGCAAGCGCCGGGAAGCCTTCCACATGCGTCAGCGCCATCATCAGCCCGATCGAGATGCAGAGTCCCGCGAAAAGCCCGAGGGCCAGCGCCTTGCCCGCGATCACGCGCACGGGGCGGGGCACGATCGTGGGCAGCAGCAGCGACAAGGCCGGCACGATCATGGCAAGGGAGTTCCCGCTGCTCCACCCCGTGCCCAGCCAGAGGGCGGATACGACGATCAGCATGATCGCCGGACGCAGGCCGTATTGTACCGCCGCCAGATGATCGCGATAGCGGCGCGAGGAAGGGGCGTGGCGCGGCGCGTTTGGACGCCGCTGCCGCGCCAGCCGCGCGTCCTTAAGGAACGCCGTCGCGCGGGCCAGGGCGGCCAGACGGCCCGCAAGGTCGGCCAGCGCCTGTTCCAGCACGGCCACGGACAAATCGCCCATGTTCTGCATGGCGCTGTCATGGGTGCGGGCGGCCAGCGCCTCCGCCTCGTCCCCCATGTCCAGAAGGGTGGGGGCGTCCGGGTCTTCGGCCAAGATGCGCCCGGCCAGATCGCGCAGCTGCGCGCGCGCGTCCGTGACCCGCTCCAAGTCGAAAGCGGCGTCCGGCGCATGCTCGCTGGCAAAGCGCACGGCTGTCAGCGACACCGCCACGCGGTCCAGCTCATGGGCGACATTGGCCATCCAGGGGCGTCCCCAATCCTTGCGCGAACGTTCGTAGACCAGCGACCGCAGTTCCGTGTGCACCATGCCAATGGCACCGATCACGTCCTTTTCGGGCGCGGCCGACGGAAGGTGCCCCTCGGCCAGAACGGATTGCGACAAACCGCGCACGGCACCGCGGGCGCGCTGGATGGCCATCCCCGCATTGTCCGACACGGTGCGCGGGAACACCGTCAGCATCACGATGAAGCCGCAGACGATGGGGATCATCGTTTCCGTCAGGCGGGCCAGCGTCAGGGGCCAGGCCTGCGTGGGATCGGCCTGTGCGTCCAGCACGATGACCAGCGCCGTAAAGCCGCAGGTCGCATAGCCATAAGCGTCGATCCCGCTTTCCATCCGCGTCAGGTAGCCGACAAGGAACAGCAGCACCGCCATCGCCGCGATCGCCTGCGGGGCCGACTGCGCAAAGCACAGCGCGATCGCAAAGCCCGCCAGCCCGCCCGCGAAGGTTCCGGCCATGCGCGCCGTGCTGCGCCAGACCATCGTTCCCGCCTCGGGCCGGACGATCAGGGGCACGGTCATCAGTGCCCAGTAGGTGTGGTTCAGGTCGAACAGGAAGGCGACGAACAGCGTCAGCACGACCGTCAGCGCCACCTTCAGCGCATAGGTGGCGGGATATTGCGACAGACCCGGCCATGTGATGCGCGATAGCGCTGCCATGCCGCCCCCGTCAGCCATTTCCCGCGTCCTTCATCCTGGAATGTCGCCCCGAACACGACGACGGGACCGTCTCGTGATAGGCCGCTGATCGCCGAATGACAATGCGGGCGGGACCGGATCGCAGATCGAACAGCATGACTGCACGACATAGTGACCGTTCCGCCTGCGGCCTTGGTGCCCGCCCCATGCACCCCATATCGGAAGGATGACCGAACCGATCTGTCCCCTGTGCCAGCGGCCGATCCCGCCGGATGTGCCGCAAAGCCTGCACCACCTGATCCCGCGCCTCAAGGGTGGTGCGAAGGGGCCGACAGTGCTTCTGCATCACATCTGCCACAAGGAAATCCATGCGACGCTAAAGGAAGCGGAACTGGCCCGTCGCTACAACACGGTCGAAGCGCTTCTGACCCATCCCCGCATCGCCGCCTTTGCCGAATGGGTGTCCAAGCGCCCGCCGGGGTTCCTGTCCCGCGTCCCGGGCGGCACACGGCGGCGCTAAGGGAACTTAGCGCCCCTGCCGAACGTTGGGTTTCGGAATGGAGAAGGAGGTTTCCATGGCCGACACGGACAAGGAAAAGGTACCGGGGCAAGAGCAGGGCGACGATGTGCGTCCCGCCGGCACGGAAGACATGAAGGACCCGCCGAAGGAATGGAAGAAGGAGGATCAGGAATCCGACGAATCTTTCCCAGCAAGCGATCCTCCGGCAAACTACTGAACCACCCTGACCCCGGTGCCACGCGCCGGGGTTTTTCCTGTCAGCCCCGTTGCTATGATGCGCGGGAATCAGGACAGGACGCCTCATGACATTTCTTCACTGGTCCGCCGCCGCCGAACAGGCGCAAGGCATCTGTGACGCCTGGCCGGCCGATGGTCCGGGCGGCGCGATACTCGGCTTTGACCGGAACGGCATCCACTTCGCCCTGACCGGCGGGGTAGAGCGGGTAGGAGAGCACAAGGCCTTCACATCTGAGACGGTGGTGCGCTGGGCCTCCGTCACCAAGCACGTGTTCGCCGCCTTTGTTCTGGACAGCGGGCTGCCGCTGGACGCGCCCTTGGGATCGCTGCTGCCGATGCACGCGGTGCCCGGGGCCGTCACGGTGCGGCAGGCGCTGGCCATGCAGGGCGGCCTTCCTGACACGCGCGAGATGTTGACCCTGCTGGGCATGGGCGGCGAGGTGGACACCCGCGCCGCCCGCCTGCTGGACTGGTCCGCCGGCGTCGGCCGCCTGAACGCCGAGCCGGGGACCGAGGTCGCCTATTCCAATGCCGGCTATCGTCTGGTGGAGGCGGCGCAGGAAGCACGTGGCCTGCGTTTCGCCGACTGGGTGAAGGCGCAGGGGCATGGCATCGCCGCCCCCGATTACTGGAACGAGCCGGTCGCAGGGCTCGTCCCCGGTCATGTGATGCAGAACGGGGCCTGGGTGCAGGGCGGGCAGGGGATGCACCTGTCGGCGGCGGGCGCGCTGGCAGGTTCGGCCACGCAGCTGGCGTCGTGGCTGGCGGACGTGATGGGACGGGACGCGTTCAAGACCATGGCGCAGCCGGTGCCGCTGCGGGACGGCCGTGCGACCGGCTATGGTCTGGGCCTGCGGATGACGCGCATCGGCGACCATCTGGTGCCGGGTCATGGGGGCGCGCAGTCGGGCTACCGTTCCGGCTTCCTGGTGGATCCGGCGCTGGGCGTGGGCATCTGCGTCGTGACCAACCGCGATGACGGCGAGGCGTCGGCCGCGGCCGAGGCGGTGATGACTGTCCTGCTGGGCGTCTTGCCCGACGCGGCCCCGGCGCAGGACTGGGCGCCGCCCGGTTTTTACGTGGCCAAGGATGGCAACCTCTGGGCGGAGGTGCGTTCTTCCACCATCGTCGTGCGCGATGCCGAGGAGAAGCTTTACACCTCGGGCGACTGGACCATCTCCCACGCGCCGCAGTCGGAGATCCGCTTGCGCTGGACGGGCGAGGTGCTGGAAGGGGAGATCGGGCATCTGCCCGCGCGCTTGTATCCCGCACAGGGGGAGCCGACCGGGGGCACGCTGGACGGGTGGTGGGAATGCGACGGCGCGACCTTCCGCATTCAGGGGGAGCAGGTGCACTGGGGCGCGGGCCCCCGCACCGAACGGTGCAATCTGGTGCCGCTGGGCGGCGGGCGCTGGCTGTTCCATGCACTCGGCCGCCGCATCTGCCTGCGGCGGCTGGGCACGGATCGGGTGGAACTCTCCCTCTCCCGCGCCCGGGTCATCGAATATGTCAGGTTGTCAGCTTGAAATCGGTCATCTGCTCGGGCGTCAGGATGTTGATCTCCTCGGGCGGGGTTTTCAGGGCCTGCCCCATCAGGCGCAGGTCCACGCCCATCTCGGTCAGGTAGTCCAGAACGGCGGCCTGGCCGCGCTGCACATCCTTCACGGCCATGAAGGCCGGCAGAAGGGTGTTTTCCCCGAAATAGCTTTGGTGCACTCCGACCACGCCGCCTTCGGCCACGGTCCGCTCCGTCCCGCCCGCGAACAGATAGGGGCAGGCGGACATGCAGACGGCGCCGCCCGCGATGGTCGTGGCATAGCCCGCCGCACGGATCGTCCGTCCGATCGCCAGCGCGTCCGAAACCGACCCGCCGGAACTGTCCAGCGTGACCGTCGCCGTGTCGGGCCGCGTTTTATCCAGCCATGCCACGAAGCGGTCGGCATCGCCCCGCGCGATCTGGCCGGTGATCCGGATCGTCTCTCCCTCCGCCTCGAACAAAAGTTGTTCGGGCATGGGGCGCATCGCGGGGGTGCCCGGCCCGCCGGGGCGCAGGTCGGGGCGATAGGGGCGCACGCTGGGCCCCTCGGCGGGCGGCGCGAACAGGCCGGGCGCCGCGGCCTGCGGGGTGCCGCGCAGGTCGATGGCGACCAGTGCGCCGCCGATCACCATCTGCGCCACCAGCACCGCCTTCATGGCCCCGTGCGGGGTGGACAGGCCCCGCATCATTCCGAAGGCCGGATCAGCACGGCACGGGCGTCCGGCATGGGTTCGGCGGTTCGTTCCGCCATGCGAAGCACCTCGGCCGCGGCCAGTGCGGCGCGCAGTTCGCCCACGGTCATCATGTCATCGGTGACGCTTTCCCCGCGCCCTGAACGGATCGCGGCCTGCACCACCATCAGGATGAAGACCAGAACGGCCGGAAGAAGGTCAATCGCGATGGCACCCGCCCAGGCGGGAATGAAGTTTCCGCGATACATGATGATCGCGTCGGCGGCGGACACTGGGGTGTAAACCGCCTCCTCGGGCTGGGGCAGGGCGATCACGGCGGCGGCCGCGTCGGCCAGCGTGCTCGCCCGTTGATCCACAAGGTCCAGAACCGAGGTGATGGTCGTCGACTGGCCTGCGCGGGTTTCGGCGCTGCTGCCGTCCAGTTCCGGCACAAGCACGGCGTCGCGAAGATCCTGCGCCGCCCGGTCCACCAGGGAGGCGGGGTTCAGCTGGCGCAACTGTGCGATCAGGCCCGAGAGGTTGACCGCTTCTTCCGAGAAGCTGACGGTCCGGTCGCCGATGGGGCCGGCGGCCACGCCCAGATCGCGCATCCGCGACAGGGTGGCGTTGCCTTCGGCGAAGGCGCGGGCGATGGGTTCTTCCACGCCATTCAGCTGGTCTTCCAAGGCCTGAAGCTCTGATCCTTTTTGGGTCAGGACGCGGAACACGGCGCCGCGCCCGGCAAAGCCCGACAGGTTGCCGCCCGCTTCCTGTTCCGAAAGGTCACTGAAGCTTTGCCGCACGCGGGCCACGTCCCGCGCCAAGGATTGCCCGGCCACGGCGTTGGCGTTCGCCCGCTCCAGCGCGGCCTGATAGCGTTGGGTCGTGGTGGCCATGTGCTGTTCCACCGCCGCCGAACCGGCCAGTGCCGCCGCGTTCAGCCAGGACGACATGGCGATGATCGCGACGCAGCCCAGCGCCATGGTCAGCAGCAACCCGATGCGCGAGGTCGCGCTGCGCACCGCCGGCAGCAGCCGCATCATGTAGGACCAGAAGACGAAGATGCCGACCGACACCGCGATGGAATAAGAGAGGGCGGCGAAGGTCGTCCAGATGCCCGGATCATCCAGCAGCGTGCGGACCCCAAGATAGGTGTAGATCCCCGAGGCCGCCGACAGCACACCCAAGGCGGTGGTGGTGAACGTGTCCAGCCAGGTCAGATGCCGTTCCAGTTCGCGCGCGTAACGGTCACCGGCCCGCACTTGAGGTTCGCCCATGTCAGCCCTTTCGGCCAGATTGTGATGATCACCAACATGGGAGCACCGCGCGCCCCGCCAAAGGCCGGGATTTCCGCGCGTGTTCAAACTATCGCGAGGAGGTCAGGCGTCCAGTTCGCTGTCCCAATACAGGAAGTCGAGCCAGCTTTCGTGCAGGTGGTTCGGCGGGAAGCGGCGGCCGTGGTTCTGCATCTCCTCCGCCGTGGGGCGGCGGGGCGGGCGGCCAAGGCGCAGTCCCGACTGGCGCAGTGTGCGCGACCCCTTGTGCAGGTTGCAGGGCGAACAGGCGGCCACCACGTTTTCCCAGCTGGTGATGCCACCGCGGCAGCGCGGCAGGACGTGGTCGAAGGTCAGATCGCCGCGCGCGCCGCAATACTGGCAGCAGAATTCGTCCCTCAGAAAAAGATTGAAGCGCGTGAAAGCCACGCGCTTCTGGGGTTTGACGAAATCTTTCAGCACGACGACGGAAGGTATCCGTATCTCGGCCCGCTGGCTTCGGACCGTCTGGTCGTATTCGGCCACGATGGTCACACGGTCCAGGAAGGCCGCCTTGATCGCCTCCTGCCAGGGCCAAAGCGACAGGGGATAATAAGACAAGGGCCGGTAATCCGCGTTCAGGACAAGCGCGGGAAACTGTTTCAACACAGCCGGTTCACGCACGAACTGGGTTCTGAAATCGACGCTCATCCCGCACTCCCCTTCGCCCCGTACCGCAAGGTCAAGGGGCGGGGAACCGCCCCATCGCCTAAGGCCCACTATATGTGGCGTATAACACCACGCAAGCCCCTTCTTGCAGTAGATGTAGCGCCCAGAGGTGACGATTCCGTGTCAGCCCAGCCGGTCGCGCAGGAACGAGAGTGCCACCGACACTCCGTCCGGGGCGATCCCGTGGCCTGTGTTCTTCATCACGTGGCCAAAGGTGTCGAAGCCGGCCGCGACGAGGGCGTTTCCGGCCAGGCCCATCTCCTCGAACGGAACCATCGGATCCTGATCGCCATGCACCAGCAGGACCGGGGGACGGGACAGCGTCTCGGCCTCCAGCCGTTCGGGCACGACCAGGCGGCCGGAAAAGCCGACGACCCCGCCGATGGCGACCGCGCGGCGGGGGGCGACGTGAAGGCTCATCATCGTGCCCTGCGAGAAGCCGACAAGGACCAGCCGGTCGGGCGTCAGCCCTTCGGCGGTCAGGCGATCGTCCAGAAAGGCCTGAAGCTGGTCCGAGGCGTGGGCGAAGCCGGTCTGCATCTCCTCCTCGGACGAACCGTCAAGGCGCGGGATCGGGAACCACTGAAAGCCCATCGGATTGTTGCGGCAGCGTTCGGGCGCGTCCGGCGCGATGAAGATCGTGCCGGGCAGGTGTTCGCCCAAGGGGCGTGCCAGATCCAGAAGATCCGCCCCGTTCGCGCCATAGCCATGCACGAACACGACCATGCTGGCGGCCACCCCGGACACGGGCGCGATGCGGTCGAAGGTCAGGCTGGATGTCGGGGTCATGAAAGCTCCTGTGTTTTGAGCAGGGTAGGCGGTGCCGTCCCCGACGCAAGGCGATTGAAAGGACCGTCACAAAAAAAGTGACATGGGAGGTCGTTTTTCTGTTCTAAGCCTCTGGACACCCCCGGGGGAGGTGGCTATTACACCCCTCGTGTTCCGGCGTAGCTCAGCGGTAGAGCAGTTGACTGTTAATCAATTGGTCGTAGGTTCGATCCCTACCGCCGGAGCCAAAACTTCCGCAAAAAGCTGAAGTTGCTACGATCTTCCTGACCTAAGGTATTTGCGCGACCGAGGTTATATTGCCTGACTGGCCGGGCTGTTTGCCTAGGTCGGTCCAGATCCCCATGTTCCCCTGAGCGGCTGCCTTAGTGAGTGTGAGAGATTGATTCTTATCCCAACTCCCAAAGGTTTTGCATGACAAGCGTGCAAGGCAGAAGGGGTGGCGGCCGTTTTGCTGGGATCGAGATGCATATTGATGCGCGTGTTATCAAGCTGGATGCGCAGCGCGGCTTCGACCCTGTAGAATCCCCTGACATCAAGCGCCGCGCCGCTTGCGGCGCTGCCCCCGTCCCGCTACGCTTGCAACCGATGACAACATTTGCCGGGAGTGCCGAGCATGGTTCAGCTTGGTGCAGAAATCGACGGCGACTGCACGTCGGAAATCCGGGCATTGTTGGGTCAGGGTGCCTTCGGGGCGACCGATCCGGACCGGCTCTACCACCTTGCCCGCTACAACAAGATGCTGCACGTGGTGCCGATGGACGCGCATCCGACGCTCGGGCCCCGGCTGCTTGAGGCGCGGATCGCGACGGTCGGGCTGAACGGCCGGGCCATCCGCGCCGGCGTCCAGATTTCCCAGGCCCTGACGGCGCGCGATGTGCGTCATGTCGTGATGAAGGGGCCGTGGCAGCAGGTGTCGGTGCACGGCACCGGCTATCTGCGTCCTTCGGGCGATGTCGATCTGTTCGTGGCGCCGCAAGACCGTGTCAAGGCGGCCGAGGTGATCCGCTCTCTTGATTACCGGGTGTTCGAGCAGGACCAGACGATCTGGTGGCTGCGCTTTCTGGGGGAACAGCATTTCCACCGGGACAAGGACGGCGCGGTGGCGGACCTGCATCACCGTCTGCTGCAGGTGGGTCTTCCAAGCTGGCGCCGTGCCAATGACATGCTGACCCAGGCCGTCGGGCAGGGGGAGGGGGCGGACCGCGTCCCCGTTCCCAATCCCCCCACCGGTTGCCTTCTGCTGGCGATCACCATCGCCAAGGCGCTGCTGGGGGGTGAACCCTGCGGCTGGGCCGTCCGTGACCTATGGCTTTGGCTGGCCAAGCTGTCGGCGGAGGAGCGTCGGGATCTGGGCCGCGTCGCGCAGCGAGCCGGGCAGACGCGCAGCCTGGCTTTGGCCTTGCAACTGGTGCACGCCTGCCACGGGCTTCCTGACCGGCCGACCCGTTCCATCTTGCCGGGACCGGAGCGGACGAAGGATGAACTCCGCTCCATCGTGTATCAGCCGTGGCAACGGCCGCAGCTTGCCCCGCGGCGCCGCGATCTGTTGCGGGCGTTGGGCAAAGGGCGGCCGGTGGCGGTGGCGCAGCAGGGGGTGATGTCCGTGCTGTCGCCCATGGTGCTGTCCGTGCTGAAACGGCGTGAAAGCCAGCGCTAGGCGCGCACGGCCGTATCCAGCCACCTTGCCCAATCCGGCAGATCCGTATGGCTGACCGCACCTGCCCCGATCAGCGCCGCGGCCCCGGCCGGCGGTTGCGTCCATGGCTGCCCGGCCGGGGGCAGGGGAGGGCATGATAGCGAAAGCGGCACGTCCGAAGAATCGGCCGCTGCGCTTTTGCGCTGGCGCCGGTCGCGCAGGCTTTCGATCAGGCGGGACAGCATGGCAGGCTCCACAAGGCGGGGCAGCACGTGGCGCAGCCGGCGCGCCTTGATGTCCAGCACCAGCCGCTCATAGCGCAGCGCCTGTTCCAGATGCTTTTCAACCGCGACGGCGGCTTGGGCCGAAGCGGCGTCCGGCATCCGTGGCAGGCTCCGATGGGCCGCCAGCATGGACGCCATCCGTTCCGCCGTCATGCGGTGCGAGATGGACGAGGCGTGCCGGCGATAGGCGTAAAGCGGATCGGGCACGACCACGAAGGACGCCCCCTCGATCAGCATCCGCATGACCAGGTCGAAATCCTCGCCGATGTGGAGGGAGGTGTGGTAACGACGGTCACCCAGCGCCTTTCGGGAGATCAGCGGCTTGAGATAGCCGTAGCTTGGCAGGCTGCGATCCCCGCCATTGCTGCGCATGAATTGCGCGGTGTCCAAAGACATGGGCTGCGTCAGCTGCAGCGGTTGCAGCAGGGTCCGCCGTTCCCCCGCGCCGAAATGCACCAGATCGTCGGCCACGAGATCGGCTCCGGTCTGGCGCGCCACGTCCAGCAGGCGTTGCAGGCGGTCGGGGTGGATCAGGTCATCGCTGTCGACGATGGCGATCCAGTCGCCACGCGCAATTTCCAGCGCGCGGTTGCGCGTGGCGGCGGGACCCCTGTTGGTGGCCGAGGGCAGAACGCGCACGCGTCCATCCTGATCGGCGATGCCTTGGGCGATCGTGACGCTGTCGTCGTCCGAGGCGTCGTCGGCCACCAGAAGCTCAAGGTTGGCGTGGCTTTGCGCCAGAACCGACCGCATCGAGGCTTCCAGCCACCGCGCCCCCCGGAAATTCGCCATGACGACGCTGACAAGCGGCGGCTTTTCCGATACAGGTGGTGCTTCCATAGAATCCACGATGCCTTTCCGTTGAGCCAAGGTATGCCGGCTTGATAACCAGCGGTGGAAATCATGGCAACAGCCGCTGGGGTGTCCATTTACTCGGGTGTTGAATGTTGAAAATGTCTTTTGTTCCAGTGGCTGTGACGGTTGCCGCTTTGTGCGCGGTGGCCGGTGCCTCGTTCGCCGGGCCGGCAGAGCCGATGATCACCGAGGGCTTCCGGGAGGACTTCACCGCCCCCAAGCTGAACACGCGCCGGTGGTACGTGTCGGACGGCTGGACGAACGGTTCCCATCAGGACTGCTACTGGGCCAAGTCCGCCGTGTCGGTGTCCGATGGCAATCTGAACCTGGCGCATGTGCCGGGAACGGCAACCACCCGTCCCGGATGTGGGGAGGTGCAGCTTCGTGGCCTTATCCATTACGGCACGATCGAGGCGCGGATCAGCGCGCCGGTCGCTTCCGGGCTGAACGCTTCGGTGTTCACCTATACAGGCCCCGCCCAGGGCACCCGGCATGACGAGATCGACATCGAGGTGCTGACCCGCCATACGAACCGCGTCGACTTCAACACCTTCGTGGACGGCAAGGCGATGAACGGCGAGAACGCGCCCCTCGACCCGCCGCTGGACGAAGCCTTCCACGACGTGGCGATCCAGTGGAGCCCGGACGCGATCGTCTGGTTCGTGGACGGCCGCGAGGTGCATCGCACCCCGGAAGGCGCGACGCTGCCCGATCTGCCGCAAAAGCTGATGATGTCGTTCTGGAGCACGACCACCCTGACCGACTGGATGGGCAAGCAGGGCCCCCGCAGCGGCCAGCTGGATTATCGGATCGACTGGATCTCCTACACGCCGCCCGATCAGCGCTGCCTGTTCAAAGGATCCATCACCTGCTGACGGACGTTGCAGGTTCAAGCGCCCGCAGCACCTTTCCAAACCGCTGAACAAAAAAACCAGACGACGGCCAAGGCACATCGTCTGGTCAGGCTGTGTTTGACTTCCCGTATTCTGGCGACCCTCAGGGCCATCCTAGGGGATGAGCTTACGGGCGGATGTCAGGGACACCCGCCCGAAGGATCAGCGCGCGCCGCGCGAGCTGAGCAGCGCCGGCACCGTGCGAAGGATGATCTTGATGTCCAACAGCATGCTCCACCCCTGGACGTATTGACGATCCAGCCGCACACGTTCGGCATAGGTGGTGTCGCTGCGACCGCTGACCTGCCACAGGCCCGTCAATCCGGGGCGGGTGATCAGGTAAAGCGGTGCGGTGGCGGCGTAGTTGTCCAGTTCGTCCCGGACGACGGGGCGGGGACCGACGATGCTCATCTCGCCGCAAAGGACGTTCAGAAGCTGCGGAAGCTCGTCGAGGCTCAACTTGCGAAGCACGGCACCGATGCGGGTGACGCGCGGATCGTTCGTCAGCTTGCGCTCCGCTTCCCAAAGGACGCGGTCCTGGGGGTTCGCTTCCAGGTGCCGGGCGAGGATCTCATCGCCGTTTACGACCATGGTGCGGAACTTCCAGCACTTGAACTCGGTCCCGCCGAAGCCGACGCGCCGATGTCCGTAAAGCAGAGGTCCACGATCCGTCAGCTTGATCAGGATGATCAAGCCAAGGATCAGGATCCCGAACAGCGGCAGGCTGAGCAGCACGAGTGCCACGTCCAGCGCACGCTTGAGATTGCCACCAACAGGTTTCTTGAAACGGGGCTGCGGGGAAGCGCCCGGGGCCGCCCCCAGATCCGGAGTGGAGGGAAGGCTCATGGCCAGCTTGCCATCGATGCTAACAGTAGTGCCTTCAGGCGGCATGATAAAAGCTCCTGAACAATCGTTAAAATAACGTGAAGACGAACTCGGAATTTGAGTATGTAGAAGGGTTGTCAGAAAATCCCGCTGCTTTCAACGTTAATAGATAGTTAACGAACATTTTCTTTTAATAATGCAAGTTCTATCGATTCGGGGGTTTCACGTTGACAAGACGGCGACTTGGCCCGATTTAACATGTGCTGGCAACTTTCCGCGCAGCGTTCCTAGTTATGGTTGTGTACGATGAAAAAAGCATACTCCGCGCCCGCTCTCCGTGTTCACGGTACCCTGGAAGCTCTGACCCAAGGCGCCTCCACGGGCTCCGCCCTGGACGCATCCTTCCCGGTCGGTACGCCCAAGGGCGACCTGACCTTCTCGTAAGAACGAATGGGCGGCGGTCACGCCGCCCTTTTTCTCGGAAGGGTGATCATGTCCTATGTTGTCTCGCCTGACTGCGTCGCCTGCGACGTCGAGGGCGGCGTTGCGATTCTGAACCTCAAGACGAACATCTATTTCGGGCTGGATGAGGTGGGTACGAAGGTCTGGGGACTGCTGCAGGAGCCTGCATCGCTGTCCGACCTGTCGCACTCCGTTTCTTCGGAGTTCGATGTGTCGCAGGCCGATTGCGAAAACGATATCTCGCGCCTTCTGGACCAGATGGCGCAAAACGGCCTTGTCGTAAGGGCCTGACGCGATGGCCCGCCTGCGTCGGATCTCGGCAAGGCAGGCCTGCCTGCTGCTGGAATGCCTGTTCACGGTCGTGGTCGTGCGTTGCGCCTTGTCGATGCGCAAGAACGACATGCTCCGGCGGCGCATCGCTGCCCACACCGTTCACTCCGTCGCACCCAACCATCGACTTGCCGAGATCGCGTGGGCGGTGGCGGCCGTCGCACGATCCGTTCCCAAGGCCACCTGCCTGACGCAGGCGACGGCCGGGCAGTGGGTTCTGGCACGGCGTGGGTTTGATTCCATCGTCCGGATCTCAGTGCCCCCGTTGACGGATGCCAACGGCCGGATCGCCCCCCACGCCTGGCTTATGGCCGGGGACACCGTGGTGCTGGGTGGCACGGTCGACCAGTACTATCGCCACAGAATGCTGCATGATTATCCGGTACGCGCTCCTTCGGTGGCCCGATGACCCATTTCGCGGTCCTGAGTGGGATCGGGCGGCCGCTCCAAGGTCTTGACGCGGCGGCACGGTCGATGCGTGCAAGCTTCGCCGAGCTACCCGAAGCCACGACGGTGAATGAGCGCATGCTGCAGCTGGGTTGCAGCGCGCAGCAGGGTCCGCTGTCGCTGTGCGGTGACCTCGGGTTGACCGACATTTCCCAGTTGCGGGCCGACACGAACGCGGAGGCGGGGGCAGAGCCTGCGCAGATGATCCTGACCCTTTGGGCGCGGCATCAGGAAGGCGCGCTGGATCGGCTGAACGGCTGTTTCGCCTTTGTCCTTCATGACGCACGTACAGAAGAGGTCTGGGCCGTGCGGGACCGCATGGGTGTCCGGCCCCTGGCCTATGCGATGGAGCCGGATCGCATCGTCCTGGCGTCGACGATCCGCATGGTGCGTGCGGGCCTGTCCGCCCCGACCGATATCGACAGCGCCTGGATCGCCGATTTCCTGTCCGGTCAGGACACGAGCCACGAACGCACCGTCCATGCCCAGATCCGGCGTCTTCCCCCCGGCCACCTGCTGCGTATGTCCGCGAACGGCACCCTGACCCTCCGCGCCTGGTACAACCTGTCCGACCGGATCACTCCCACGCAGTCGGACGCCGCCGAGGCCTTGCACGAGGCGTTGCGGCACGCGACCCGCGAGGCCTGTGCCGGACGGAACATCGCGACCTTCCTCAGCGGCGGTTTGGATTCCAGCACGCTGTCCCTTTTGTCCCTGCAGGCGGGCGAACGCAGAGCGGCCCTATCGTTGCGCTACACCGATCCGGCGCTGGACGAAGGGCCGTATATCAACGCGGTGCTGGAACAGGCGGGCGGCGGGCTTGTTCCGACCGACATTCCCGCGGCGGATGTGCAAGCGGATATAGGCGGCCTGATAACGGACGGCGATCAGCCCGTCTTCGCGCCCGGCCTTCCCGGCAATCGTCATCTTTACCTGGCCTCAAGACGTATGGGTTACCAAGATATCCTTGACGGCCACGGGGGGGACGAGGTGATCGACGGGGCGATGCGGAACCTGTCGCATGTCGCGGGGCGGGGGGCCTGGACCTCTGCGTTGACGCTGGCATGGCAGCACGCCCGTTTCACGGGAGTCCAGCCGTGGGGCGTCTGGGCGCATCTGATCGCGGCGCGCGGCCCCCGTCCGCTGGGGGCAGTGGCGCGTCGCGCCATGCGGGGCGCGCGCCATGACACGCTGGAATGGCGTGCGCTTGTTGACCCTGCGCTGGTGGCCGACACTCAGCTCGTGGCGCGTGTGCAGGCGCTTCATGTGCCGGCCGCCGGGTCATTGCCTGAGGGCGTGCGTGCGCATCTGGCCACCATGACCGCCCCGCTATTGTCGGGCGCGCTGGAGGTTCTGGACGTGACGGCGCGAAGCGTGGGCGTCACGCCTCACTACCCCTTCTACGATCACCGCGTGATCGAACTGTGCCTCGGGCAACCCGATCACCTTCGCATCGCGCAAGGGCAGCCGCGCAGCCTTCTTCGGCGGGCGATGCGCGGCGTTCTTCCCGAAAAAATACGGTTGCGCCGCGACAAGGTCGACTTCCTGCCCAACTTTTGGGCGAGGTTGCAGCGGGATCCCGACGCGCGCCGTCTTCTGGCCGATCCGCAGCGCTTGCAGGGATGGGTGAACATCGCCACCCTGCGCGCGGATGGCCTTCTTCTTCAAGCGAACGAGCCGGATCCCGGCGCCGCGTTCCGGCTGTCGCGCGCCCTGGCGCTGGCCACCTGGTTCGAGGCGCGCGACGCGGTCCGCCCTATCCTTCAACACAAGGCGTCCTGATGAGCGCGAATGCCCCGTTTTCGTACATGGCTTACGGCCTTGTGATCCAGTCCGACCTGCAACTTCCCGAACTGGCCGCCATCGCACCCGGTCGGCCGGCGGACCTCACGATCACGGTGGATCCCGCCGCCACGCCGGTCGACATCGCCTCCCAGGTGGATTTCACGGCCGAGGGTTCGGTCCTGTCTTGGCCTGCCGTGGGCCGTTTCTATGTCTCCAAGGGCGGGGACGTCATCCGCATCGTGCCGGTGGAGGGAACCTCGGACGATCTTCTGGCCTTCCCGCTGCTGGGCCCCGTGCTGTTCGAGGTTTTGCGCCGACGCGGCTATTTCGTGCTGCACGCCAGCGCTGTCCTGTTCCAGGGGCGGGCGGTCGCGTTTCTGGCCGACAAGGGCACGGGCAAGTCGACCACGGCCACGGCCCTGATCGCCCGCGGCGGACGGCTTCTGGCGGATGACCTCGTGGCCATCGATCCGGCCGGAAATATCCAGCCCGGCTTCGCCCAACTCAAGCTGTCGGATGCGGCGCGGAAGTTCGCCCCCGGCGGCGCGACTATGCGGGGTCCGGTCCACGATCTGATCGACAAGACCCGCGTGCTTCTTCCGCCCGAGATGCTGGCGGAAGCGCCGGTGCCCGTGGCCCGCCTTTACGAACTGCGCCGTCTGGCGGCGGGAGAGGCGTCGCACGTCTCTGCCCCGGATCCGTCCTCGGCGCTGCAAACGCTGATGCGCTTCTCCTACGCCATTCGCTTTGGCGATGCGCTGCTGCAGGGCCGTGCCGCTGCGGAGCATTTCCGCTCGGCCGCCTCGCTGGCTGCGTCGCACCCGCCCCGCCGCCTGGGTCTGGCCGAAGGGCTGGACCGTGCGGATGAAATTGCAGAGGCCATTGCCGCCGACCTTGGCAGTATTCCCGCATGACCGGGCCCCGGACGGAATTGTCCTCGTTCTTCACGGCGCTGGCTCGGATGGAGCGGCGCCGTCTGACCATCGGAACCTTCCTGCTGGTGCTGGGCACCCTGACCGAGGGTGCGTCCATCCTGATGTTCCTGCCCATCCTGCAGCTGGTCAGCACCGGCGAAAACGTGGTGGATCTGGGCCGGCTGAACCTTCCCGCATTCCTGCCCCAGACGATTCCCCTTTGGACGCTGCTGGTGTTCATCGTCGTGCTGACGGCGGCGCAGGCCACGTTCAACCGCTCCAAGGGGATCTACCTGGCCGAGCTGATCCACGACTTCACGGACCGCTTCCGCCTGTCGCTGTTCCGCGACATAGCGGCGGCGCGGTGGGACAGCCTTGTGCGGCTGCCGCGGTCACGCATCGAACACGCGCTGACCGGAGAGATCGAGCGCCTTTACATGGCCACTTTCAACCTTCTGAACGTGCTGCAAGGGTTGATCGGGCTGGGGCTGTACCTGGTTCTGAGCCTGCTGGTGTCGGTCCCCATGACGTTGCTGTCCTTCGGCTTCGGCCTCGTGGCGCTGGCGCTGATGCGGCCGTTCCGCAAGGCCGCCGGACGCCACGGCACCCGTTTGCAGGAAAAGCGGAAACGGCAAAGCCATGCGGTGGGCGAGTTCGTCGGCGGTTTGAAGATCGCGCGCAGCATGAACCTGGAAGGGCGCTATCTCGGCATCTTCTCCGACATCCTGCATCAGACGCGGGTGGATGCGGTTCAGTATGTGCGGCAGTCGACCATCGGTTCGGGGTTGTTCCAGATCTCGGCCGTGGCGGGCGCGGCGACGTTCATCTGGGTGGCCCGGTCCGGGCTGGGGATGGATCTTGCGCGCATCGCCGTGCTTCTGATTCTGTTCATGCGGGCCGGTCCTCGTTTCCTCGGCCTACAGGCTTCGGTGCAGCAATTGCTGGTCGATCTGCCGGCCTGGCGCGACATCCGCACGCTTCAGGATCAGCTTGTCGAATGGCGCGACCCAGCTGCCGAAGGCGCGCTGCCTGCGCCGGCCCCCCAGCATGAGATCTGTCTTGATCACGTCACCTGGCGCTTCCCCGGCGGGGCGCGCGACGTGCTGACGGATCTGACGCTGCGCATTCCGGCGAAGAAGATCACTGTCCTCACGGGCCCGTCAGGTGCGGGGAAAAGCACGATCGCCGATCTGGTCATCGGGTTGTTGCAACCCGATCAGGGGCGGCTTCTGGTGGACGGCCAGCCGCTTGAGGCGGGGCAGTTGCGGGCGTGGCGCGACCGGACGGCCTATGTCACGCAGGATCCGCACCTGATCGACGGCAGCATCCGCGCCAACCTGATGCTGGCCATCGCCAACCCCGGACCAGAGGATGAGGCCGCCATGCAGCATTCGCTGTCTCGCGCCTCGGCCGATTTCGTGGCGGCCTTGCCCCAAGGGATCGACACGGCGGTGGGCGAACGTGGTGGGCTGCTGTCCGGTGGCGAACGTCAGCGGATCGCGTTGGCCCGGGCGTTGATGCGCAATCCCGATATCCTCATCCTGGATGAAGCGACCAGTGCACTGGATTGGGAAAACGAACTTGCCCTGTCCGACACCATTGGCAAGCTTCGGGGATCCGTGACCGTTCTTGTCATCACGCACCGACCGGCACTGCTGGCGGTCGCGGACGTGGTTCATGTCATGGATGATGGCCGGATTGTTCAGAGTGAGCAGCAGGGTGATGACCCGAATCAGCCCGATGGTTATCTGGCCGGCCTGCGCACCCAAGGCGCGTAAAGATCGCCCGGATCACGATATAGGCCAGCAGGACCAATTGTCCGATCACCAGAACCGCACCCGCTGCAGCGGCCGTCTCCCAACCCGACAAGCCTGAGGAGAGGCCCAGGATGATCGCCCCCACAAGGGCGATCAACATGACAGCAATGTAGCAAATGACGAACATCTGTGCCTCTTTTACCGCCCTATCGTGTCCTATTGACGGCAAAAAGGAAAGAAAAGGTTAATACACTTTCCCGTATGGGTTGTAGAGGCCTTGATCAGGCCTCCACCAGCATCCGCTCCACCGAGTTTGGCGTGATGAAGGAGCGCAGCTTGCGCAGGTTCACCCGGTCGTAAACGACGCCGAGGCAACGGTTTTCCAGCAGCGGGTGGTTCAGCAGGGCCGCTTCCGCCACGTCACGCGGGGTCTGGCCCCACTCACCGACCACGGCAAACGCGGGCAGTTCATACAGCACCGCAAGGCCTTGGGCCGTCGGATAAAGCGCGGGAACGTCCACGATGATCGCTGCGAAGTCGGCACGCATTTCGCTGACGATGCGCCGGATCAGCTGCGCCGACTGAATCTCGTCCGGGATGCCCTTGCCGGCGGGCAGCACGGTCAGGTTGGCGTCTTCGATGTCCAGCAGCATCGCTTGCCAATCGTCCTCGGACGCGGCGCTTTCCGCAAATCCGGGCTTGCCTTCCAGACGCAGCAACCGCGTAAGCGTGCGGTCCCGGTTGTCCGTATCGATGACAAGCACGCGTTTCTTCGACGTGGCGGCGATTTGGCCCGCCAGGTTCAGCGTGACCGAGGCGCGGCCCGGGTAGGGGTTGAACGAGGTCATGGCCACCACCGGGGTGTCCTTACCTTGTCCCTGCGCCGCCAAACGCACATGGCGCAGTGTTTCGGCATAGATCGAGTCGGGTTGTTGCAGCACGGGAATTTGCACCGGGGGCGCCAGTGGGCGCCGGATCGGCATGTTCGGCCGTCCCGACGCAACGCGCAAAGCCGGCGCCACCAGGCCGCGGTTCAGGCGAAGCGGTGGCAGGTGGCCGAGGAAGCGCAGCCCGGAATGCGACGTCAGATCGCCGGCCGTGCGCAGCACGGTTTCACGCATCTCGCGCCGGACCGCCCAGATAAGGCCGAAGAACAGACCCAGCATCCCGGCCGCGACGGCATAGCGAAGAGTCGCGGGCCCGGAAGGCTGCGTCGGTGTTTCCGCGTAGGACAGGACGCGGACGTTGGCCACGGGGAACGAGCTTTGCTGACGCATCTCCTGCGAGCCAGACAAGGTTTGCTGATACAGCGTGGACAGCGTTTCCGCTTCCTGCTGCATCGACTTCAGACGGACAAGCGCGGCCGCCTGGCCGGCGTTCTCTGCCGTCATCTCATCCAGGCTGGCGCGCAGCGCTTCGACGCGGGCATTGGCGACGTTCAGGTCGCTTTCCGCCGTCTGCCGCCGTGCCTGCAGTTCCACGAACAGCCGCCCGGCCGAGGTCCGCAGCGCTTCCTTCAGGCCCGCGATCTGCGGGTGCTTGGGACCCGCATTCACCGTCAGCTCCCGCAGGCGCGATTGCAAGCCGTTGAAGTTGTCGAGCCGGCTGAGAAGCTGCTCCGACAACTCGTTATTGCCGAAGCTGATCGAGTTTCCGTTCAGAAGCCCTTCCACCCCGCCGGCCAGAACGTTGTCATAGGTGCTGAGGATGGCCTGGGCCTTGGCCCGGTCGCCGATCGCCGTCGTCAGGCTGGCGTTCAGCTCGCCCTGTGCCTGCTCGCTCAGCAGGACCCCGTCATCCGACACGGCAAGGCGGTTTTCCGCGGCAAAACGTTCCGCCGCTTCGGCCGCGTCGCGCGATTGCTGGCGCAGCTGCTCCAACCGTTCCGTCATCCAGCCTTCGGTTTCGCTGACGGCCTGCGCGTTGGCGCTCAGCAGGTCCTGGCGGTAGGCGTCGGCATAAGCGTTCGCCACCTTCGAGGCGATGGCGGGATCATGCGAGGTGTAGGTGATGCCGATGGCACTGCTCTGGCTCAGCCGGCTGACATCCAGCTTCATTCGCAGCAGCATGGCCGCGTATCGCTGCCTGGGATCCACGGGGGCCTCTGCCGTGCTGTCCGCGACGACCGCTTCCCTTGGCGCTTCGGCCGGGGTCAGCAGAGTTTGCAGCCACGACACCGGCGTCATGACAAAGCCGATCGTGTGCCCAATCGCCGTCGAGATGGGCGAGGTGGGCACATTGAGGAAGGTCTGATCATCCTTCAGGCCGGTCGTCTTCAGCACGTCATAGGCCAGCTTGCTGGATGACATCACGATGCGCGCATCCTCGATCGCGGCCGTGGGCGTGGGGCTGGGTGCCCCTAGGCCGCCCGCCTGCCGCGTCGCGGTGTTGAGCGTGTCGTCCAGCAGCATTGTCGCCGTCGCAGTGTAGGTGTCGGGTTTCGACAGGCCGTAGGCCAGCCCGAACACACCCAAGGCCAGCGCCGGGGCAAGGATCTTCATCCGCTGGCGGCGTGCACCGGCCAGAAGGCGCTGCAGCTCGATGGTCTGGGACGGCTCTGCCGAATGTTCGGCGGATGCGGGCGGGACATAGGAACGAAGTTCACGCATGTTCATGCTTGCCTTTTCTTGCTGGCCGCCGGGCCATAAAGTTCGACCGGGCCAGCGCCCAGAATGCGTGCGACAACACCGGCGTGCAGCCCGGCGCGCATCAATTGCGGATTGCGGCGTGCGGAGGTGACGGATGCCACCGCCATGGTCAGACAGGCCGCGCATTTTGCGGCGGCCAGAGCGGCCAGCTTCAGGCGCGCGGGCGAACCCCGCCCATGTGTCGAGGTTTCGGCATGGGTTTGTCCCATGCGATACCGCCGGCGAAGCAGCCAGCGGAGGGAGGTGCGGTCCCCCGGCACACGCTCGTCCACAATGGCGCGCGGGGCGGGCGCGATGCGCCCCCCTGCGGCCAGATAGCGCGAGAACCAGTCCGTATCTTCGCCCCCGCTGCGGCCGCGCGCCAGATCGAAGCGCAGATCCCGCCAGGCCGGATCGGCCAGATCGACCAGGTTGTTGCCGGTGTATCCGGCGCGGCACGATCCGTCGGACGCAAGAACGGGATGGGTGTCATGGGGGCGCGACGCCAGCATCCAGCGCGGCGCATCGGCGCCATAGGTTCCAAGAACGACGCCCAGCACCGCCCCGGCCTTGCTGTCGGCGCGGGCCTGCATCAACTCGCGCAAGGTGTCCGGCCGCACGGTCTGGTCGTCGTCCAGATACACGAAGAACCGCGCACCTTGCGCCCGCGCGTGATCCAGCAGCGCGTTCCGCGCGATGGAGATGTTGCCCGCCGGGGCGTGGAGGTAACTGATCGGCAGCGGGAACCCTTCGGCGATTCCCGTGACCAGCGTCATGGCCGACGGTTCGTTGTCGTTGTCCGCCACGGCGACGCTGACCTCTGCCCCGCAGGGAAGCATGTCGCGCAGCGATTCAAGCGTCTGCGCCAGCTCGGGCCGGCGGTAGGTGCATATTCCGACGATCAGCCGCTCAGGCATGACGGACCCTTTCCTTGTTCGGACGTGCCGAAATCCATTCACGCCAATACCCCACCGACCATGCCAGATGCATGATGCCGGCGAAGAAGCCCGCGACCAGTCCCGCCGGATGGCGTTCGGATAGGGCGATCGAGAGGCCGCCCACGAGGCAACCGGCCACCCAGCACAGAAGGGGCAGGGCAAAGATCCCGCTGAACGGGACCAGCACGGCGCAAGCCAGTGCGGGGGCCAGCGCTGCCACCACGGCCTGACGTGTCGCCGGTCGCATCCCGTGCTTGGTCAGGTTCCGCCGGCGCCCGCGCCCGAAGGCCTGATACTGCCGCCACAGCGACGACATGGTCCGGCGCGGGAAATAGGTCAGCCGCGTGCGCTGCGTCAGCCAGATGCGGAACCCGGCGCCGCGCAGACGATGGTCAAGCTCCGCGTCCTCGTTATGGCTGAAATCCGGATCATAACCGCCGACGGCGCGGAAGGCGGCCGTCCGCATCAGGGCGTGGTGCCCGTGATCGACCCACTTGCCGGAACCGTCCAGCCGGTGGGCGGAGCCGCCATTGCCGAGGCGCGAGTTCTGCGCCAGTGCGATGGCGTGCTGCCAGAACCCGTCGCCTTTCGCGACCATGGACACGACGACGCTGTCCGCCTCGTGCTGCCGCGCCTCGTCCAGGACGACATCGGCGAAATCGGCCGGATAGGCGCTGTGCGCGTCCAGCCGCAGCAGCCATTCGTAATCGTAACCGTACTGGTCCACGGCACGGTTCACCGCGGCGGATTGAAGGCGCTGCGGGTTGTCCATCAGTCGCACGCGCGGTTCCTCGTCCGCGATCCGGATCACGATGGCCTGGGTCCCGTCCGTGGAGCCGCCATCGGCCACGACGATCAGGGCGTCCCGCGCGGCCGGAAAGGCCAGAACGGAGGCCAGGACCCCGGCGATATGCTCGGCCTCGTTCAGCGTCGGGATGACGATCAGAAGGGAAGGGGTCATGCCGAGCCTCCGCAAATCTCGGCCGTCAGGGTGCGGCATTCAGCGTCATCCATGCGAAGAGCGGAGCGTGGCACGGCAGCCAGCGCCTCCCGCAGACCCGGCAACGCTCCCTTGGCCGTCGCCAATCCTTGGGCGATGGCGTCATCCTGCGGCACGCGGATCGTCAGGGCGCAGCCCCATCCGGCGGCCTTGCGGGCGACCTCGGTCCCCTGAAGAACGATCGGCACGGCGCCGTTGAGACAGCCCTCGTAAAGACGGTTCGGCAGCAACCAATCGGAATTTTCCCCCGCCTGATAACGATCGATAAGCCAAGCATAATCCACCTCGCCATAGATCGCGGGCAGGTCGTCGGGCCAGCGATAGGGGCCGTGGAACTGCAGGTCTGGATTGGCCTCGACCACGGCGTGGAAATCGCCCAGCACATCCAGCGCCGGCCGTCCGCGCAGGATCACGCGGAACTGTCCCGGATGATCGCGCGTCAGCCGGTCCAAGGCCTGCAGCGAGAACCGGCAGCGCAGGATGCCGAACCAGCCAAGGGTGATCGGGGCTTGCGCCGGGCGCGCGGACGTCTGGGTGTCGGGGGCATCAAAGGGCTTGTTCTCGGCCAGGATGACCGGAATGTCCGGCTGCCCGTAGGCCCGCAGATAATTCGTTGCGAAGGCCGGGGAGGACGTGATGACCGCCGCGCAACGGCGCATCAGCCTCGCCTCGATCCGGCGCAGGGCGCGTGCGACGCGTCCTTGCCCCAGCATCATGCCGTGGATGTCGAGGAGTTCGTAGCAAAGACGCGCGCGGCCGCCGCGCGCCAGCCACGCGCCCAGAACCAGCGTTTCCAGATTGCGGGCCACGACGGTTTCCGGCCGCCCGGGGGGCGGGACCAGCCGACCGATTCGCGGCAGGGCCTTCAGGATCGCCGTCAACCGCTGCTTCATCCGGCCATTTTCGGTCTGGCCAAGCACTGTAACAGACGGGTCCAATGGCCCGGAACCACGCCGAAATCCGGCCAAACGAAGTTCTGCCCCGCCACGGCGAAACATCTCGACCCGGCGCGAAATGGCAGGATCATCAAGATCATGTGCCAAGTAAGTCACAAGCACGCGAAGAACCTTCCGGAATCATTAACAAAATGGCCCACATTCTGGACCGGACACACCAAAAAAAACACAGAAAGCGACAAGGCGCTCGTGGATAGGGTGTATCCTATCCCGATCAGCCGGTCCAGAGAGGCTACAACCGATCGGGACGTTTGGTAAACAACTTGACGTGCGTCAGCGCTCCGCCTGCAGAAGATAGCGGATGCCGGAATGTTCGTGCGGAACCTTTGAAAGCCCCAGCTTCCGCATCATCGCCATCCGCTTGTCGCGGGCCGTCAGCCGAAGGATCGACCACAACGTTCCAGGCAGGGCCATTGTTTGCCGTCCGGCGGACATCAGTCCGCCTTCGGCCTTGCGGTCCAGGAACAGGCGGTGATGGAACTTGTTGCGGGTCAACCGCTCCTGCTGGCTCAGAAACTCCCGAGCATCGCCTGGAAGGGTGTCGGTGCGCAGGATTTCGTCCGCCGCATCGGCGAAAGCCTTCAAATCCGCCGTCCGGTGCTTCACACTGAGGGAGTCCGCACGCTGGAACGCCACGTATCCGCAAGACCGGATGGTGACGAACCGCGCACCGCGTGCCATGAGGCGGACGTAAAGGATGAAATCCTCACCCAAACGGAGCCGCTCGTCATAGCGCAATCCGCTGCGCTGCAGGAAGTCCCGCCGGATCACGGGCTTCAGAAGGCCCGTCTCGTCCCGCCCCATGCCGTCCCTCCCGCCAAGGTTCCCCGCGACGAAGCCGGACAGCGACATTTCGGCGGGGGCGTCCGGGAACGCGGCAATGTCCTGCGGCGTGACGGTGTCGCGCATGGGATCGGGGACGAGAGCAATGTTGTCGGCCGCAAGATCGAACGGACCGGCCGCGAACAGCCGTGCGAAACGACCCGGCAGCAGAATGTCGTCCGAATCCAGGATGGCGATCCACGGGGCCGTCGCAACATCGATCGCCTGATTGCGCGCCTTGGCAGGGCCTACATTCCGGTCAAGGCGGATCACCCGCAGCCGTTGGCTGCCATCTTCGCAGCCTTGAGCCACGGCTGCGGTATCGTCGCCCGAGGCATCGTCCACGACGATCACTTCCGTCACCTCCGGCTCTGCCAGCGCGGACCGGATGGCCTGCGCGATGGTCCGGCGGGAGTTGTGTGCGGGAATGATGACCGAAACCGTGTTCATGGAGGCACTCGTGATTGTGACTGACACCCCGTGTCTAGGCCGGAGCGGCCCTGCGACCAACGGCTTTCTAACAAACCTTCAGCGCTTTCAACAGGGCACCCGTGGCGGGACGTGCTTAAAATGCCGACTTAAGCCCGAAGCGCAGTCTTCCGGACGCCGAGAAGCCAAACCACCGTCCCGTTCCACATCGACAATCCCAAAGCAGCGGACTAAGAGTTGGCCTCGCTTGGTGATGTGACTGTTGCCGGTTCGAAATACGCAAGCGGCCGGTGACCCTTCCGGCTGTCTTTCGTTCAGATAGGTGGACGTTTCTTGTCCAAGTGGGGTAATGATGACACAACGTCGAATAGACCTGTTCTATCACGGCTATGAATTGCATGCATTGGATCGGCCCTTCGGTCGCCTGCAGTCGGAACTGCGGCTGAAGGCGCGGACGATCTATCGCGGAATGCGGCGGCGGCAGCTTTACACCGGCTTCTACACGGCCTTTCAGAACCTGCGAAAGGGCCTCGTGTCCCTGGGGATGGATGTGCATGTGAATGATTTTGCCCATGCGCGGCGCAACCCGGACCAGCCCGTCGGAATTTCCGGGTACCCGGGCGTCTATGACCGCGTCCGCCTGCCCAATCCCGCCATTTTCGGCCCCGGCTTCGTGCCTCCACCGCATGAGGTCGAGGCGATCGGGGCCCGGTGCAACATCAGGTTCTTCACCGCCCCGTCGGAATGGGCCTGCAAGATCTGGCGTCCCACGCTCGGGGACCGGGTGCAGCCGCTTTTCGCCCCGATCATTCTTTCGGACTGGCCGGACCTGTCGCAGAACGCCAAGACGAACGACGTCCTGATCTATGACAAGATCCGCTGGCAGCGCGAGGCCTTGGTTCCGCGCATTCACGGGCGTCTTGGGGCGCACCTGAAGCGCCGCGGGCTCACCTCGCAGACCCTGCGCTATGGCGCGCATCATGGCAGCGATTTCCGCGCCGCCTTGCGGCGATCGCGCGCGATGGTGTTCCTGTGCGAACACGAGACACAGGGCCTTGCCTATCAGGAGGCGATGGCGTCCGGCATCCCGATTCTGGCCTGGGACGAGGGCCGGCTGATCGATCCTGCGGAACGCAGGATGGCCCCGGCCGATCTCGTGGTGTCCTCCGTGCCCTATTTTGACGCGCGCTGCGGGATGACCTTCACCGAGCCCCAGATCGAGGAGCGCTTCGACGCCTTCTGGAGCGTACTGGAAGACTTCCGTCCCCGGGATTATGTGGCGGAGGAGCTCAACGCCCAAAAAAGCGCGCAGGTTTATCTGAACCTGCTGGATCGCGCCGCCCGCTGAACATGCTCCTTCCCGTGGAAGGACGTCTCCCGTGCCGATCAGGCTTATGCCCCTCGCGTGGCCGCCATCGGTCGCAGGCCCGGTCCCTTGATCGCTGCTTCCGTCAGCAGATCGGCGACGGCCTTGTCCATGTCGCCGATGGTGCGGAAGGCTTGATCGTGAGCCAGCCCGACGGCTCTCTATGTCTCTGGAGAACCTTGCCGTCCTGCCAAGCGCAATTGGCAGGGCGTCAGGAAGGCCATGATCGGCTTCTGCGAGGAGGCCATCGACTGGGCCCAATGGCCGCGTACTTCTACACGGAAAAGAAGATGGTCCAGCACCTCTCCATCTATCCCCGGCTGGGATACCTGTAAGTCGCGCGGCGGTCCGAAGACGGCGTGGACCGTGTGTTCCTCCAGAAAAATCTTAGAAGTCGAAAGGTTCCCCGGTGCGAACGGTGTGCCGGAATGCGCGGTGAAAATCGTGTCGAAGGCGGACGCCCTTCGGGCCGAGATTCACAACCTGTAGTTGACGATTTTGTGAACCTATTTTCACTGCGGCTCTAGGGTCAGGACTCGTTCTTGATCACAGCCAAAACAGGACGGTTGCGGCCAACGCGATTGCGGAGAGGTAGGTTTC
>NZ_JBNJLK010000026.1:0-26209 GCF_051195255.1 Falsirhodobacter sp. 1013
AGCTCCCGCCAGGACACGAACTCCAGCCCCCGGTCGAAGGTGATCGACCGGCGCGCCTCGGCGGGCAGGGGCGACATCTCCCGGATCAGCCGGTCCATGATGGGTCGGGATTTGCGGCCCGCATTGCGCATCAGGACCGTGTATCGGGTCTTGCGCTCGACCAGCGTCGCGACATTGGCGTCTCCCTGAGCCCGTTCAAAGATCATCAGATCTCCCTCCCAGTTGCCGAACTGGCTGCGGTCGTTCACCTCCACGGGCCGCATGTGGATGCTGATCTCATCAGGAAAAACCTGATTGCGCGGCTTGCGGGCGTAGCGCGGCTTGCGCTTTCGCCTGCGTTCCGGAAGGAGCCGTGCCAGTTCGGTGGCCCGACCAGAGGCGGAATAAACATACTGGTAGATCGTCTCATGGCAGAGCTTGTGTGACGCACCAAGCTCGACCCGGAGCCGCCCGGCGATCTGCTCAGGGCTCCAGCCTTCGCGCAGGCGATCAACGACAGCGTCTCGAAGCTCGGGGAGTCGCTCGAGTTTACGTCGACGTGTGCGCCGGGCGTCTGCCAGCGCCTGTGCACTCACATGCCAGTAGCCGTCCGCCTGCGGGACTTCGGCGTCGTGCCACCAGTTGCGCTTGATCTCGCGCCGGATCGTCGAGCGATCCCGGCCGAGGATGTCGGCGATCCGCGTTCGCGGCGTCTTTGCCTGCAGCAGCCTGGCAATCGTGCGCCGTTCATCAAGCGTCAGGTTCGTGAAAGCGCGTCTCATGGCAGACTCCTGATATGCATCAGGAAACTATGCGGTGGGGCATTCCAGAATAGAAACTGCCCCGCTTACATACGTATAGTTACTAATCCGCCTTATGAGGATCTCGACTGTCGACTATGGAGAGGTTTCAACCTGAACGTCAGGCGCCTTGACTACGGGGGCCAGCGTCTCGACGTCCGTTCCTCGGCCGTCATTGAGCAGGAACAGGGCCAGAATGGCCGCGCCCACAACAAATGTGGCGAAGATGACCCGCCCAAGTTGTCGATGCATGGTTTGTTCTCGCCCTCAGGATTGCCGTGTTTCCGACCCAGGCTGTATTCGATGCCCTACCGGCCGGCGTGTGGCCGGTAGAGACTGCCGGGGTTTCGACTGGTTCAGTGACGGCGCGTCGCAGCTGTCGTGACGACGGTGACGGGGCGGGAGACACCCTGACGCCCACCCAGCCAGGCGGCGATGGCAGCGACGACAAGAGCGACAAAGGCGGCAAGAGCGCCGATGGATACGGCGTTCGCCGTGGTTTCGGCGGCCGCAACAGCGGTCTCGCGTGCCTGATCGACGGTCTCGCGATATTGCTGCTCGATCTGCGCAACCTGCTGCTGGGCCTCGGGCAATGGGATCGAGCGCATGTCGGCAAGCGCCTGTGCCGCTTCCTGCCGGGCCGTCTCACGTCCGGCTTCATCGCTCGTCGCAAGACCACGCATTGCGTTCAGCGCGCGCTGACGAAGAGCTTCGGGGTCAGTCCCGGTGGCCTCGATCTGCCGGTCCAGAGCATCCAGAGGGTTGGCATCATCAAGAGCGGGACCTGCGGCCTGCGCCACTGTCTGGCTCACGCCGCCGATCGCGCTCGACACGCCACTGAAGGCTCCGCCGACCACAGCCCCCACGGAAGACGTCAGAAGGTAGAGCATGAGAAGCGTGGTCACGGCCCAAGCCGTCAGACCGTGCAGACCGCCACATTGGCGTCCGTGCGTCCCGACAGACGGGCGGCGACAAGGCCGCCGGCGAAAGCCGCGACGATGCCCGATACCGCGTACCAGATCGCGGACACCACCGAGAACGTCGTCGCTTCAGGATTGTCCCCCGTGCCGGGATCGAGTGTCGCCGCTCCGATGCCGATGCCAAGCATGGTCAGCAGCACATGCACCACGAGGGCGATGGCCACCCCTGCAAAGATGGCTCCCCAGGAGACGTTCTTCATATGGCCCCACATGGTCGTGGGCGTTCCGGCATGTGCAGCCGTTCCTTCTGGTATCGGATTGTAGGTCATGTTGTTGTCCCTCGACACGCGGGCTCCCGGCGAGCCTCGGCTACATGTCGCTAAGGCCAGAGCAATCACGCGACCGTGAATGTTCCGTCTCGTGAGCCTAGGGCCCGAAGGACAGGGAGACTTGTGGTTTCGACGTCGATGATGCGGTTTGCCGGAACACGCGAGGCAAGCCCCGGGTTCACTCCAATCAAGAAGCTCTCTCTGACCGAGGGAGTGGAGCAGAATTTTGATATTCGAGAGGTGACATTATGGGATTGCTTGATCAGGTGCTGGGCGGAGTGTTGAACGCCCGCGGGTTGGGAAACCAATCCAACAACAGTTCGCCGCTCATCCCGATCCTCCTGGCCTTGCTGGCCAACCGGGGCGGGCAGGGCGGGGGCCTTGGAGGATTGCTGGGCGGTTTGACGGGCAGTGGAGGAAGCCTCGGTGGACCAGGCCAAGGCGCAGCGCCGAGTGGTGGCCTAGGTGGCCTGATCGACATGTTCACGCAAGCCGGACATGGCGACGCGGCGCGATCCTGGGTCTCGTCCGGCCAGAACCACTCCATCGGGCCGCGGGAGGTCGAGACAGCCTTCGGCAGGCCGACCATCGATCGTCTTTCCCAGCAGACGGGCCTTCAACGCGACGACCTGCTGTCTCAGCTTTCGGCCATCCTTCCCGATGTGGTCGATCAGCTGACACCCAAGGGTCGCCTTCCCGACGAGCAGGAGACACGTCACTGGTGACGCTTCCACCAGGGCCGGAGGACCAAGGATGCCCCCGGCCCGACAAGGGGGTCCCGCGACTCCGCATGGCATGTCGGAATGGTATCATCCTGCTTGGAACAGCCCGACCGCGACGGCTGCCAGATAAATCCACGTCACGATGAAGATCCAGGGTGATCGCGAACCGCGATCCCCGGTAAAAGGTGGTCTTCAGGGTGGGATCGGTCGGCCCGTCCTGACCGTCGCTTCGCGTGGGCCAGTAACTCGACAGATCATGCTTTTCCGCATGACTGTCCTCGAACCGTTCCTGTCGGATGCAGATCGTGAAAAAGGGCCGGATGAACCGGCCCTCGGGTTGTTGCTTGCGAGCAGATCAAAGGGTCTTCTTGGGAAGTCCGCGCTCGTCGCGATCATCCTCGATCTCGACTTCGGTGTGGCGCACGGTGTCGGAGATCGTTTCGCGGTGGCTGTCGCTGGTCTTGCGCAGGCCGATCTCCTCCACCACCCGGGCGTCCTTGGCGACCACGGCCTCTTCGCGATGCTCTTCCGCCTCGATCGTGCGGTCCCGGAAGTCCTCGTCCACGATCGCCGCACGGTCGACGGGGCGACGTTCCAGTTCCACGCGTTCCTCACGCAGATCGACGCTCTCACTCACCGGTTCTTCGACCGTATAGGCACGGACGCGGACATGACCGCGGCTGGTGTCGCGCTTGCCGACGTGCAGGCGCTCTTCCACCACGGGGATCGTCGCATCATCGGTGAGACGGTCGGCCGCAGGAGTGGCAGCAACAGGCGCGGTGCCGGCCGTCGCGTAGGAGCTGGAGGCATAACCGCCCCAACCCTCGGAGCGCCAGCTTTCCTCGCGCTCGTCCATGTTCACAGTGCCCTCGTCTTCCAGGATGGTCAGGGCCGCGTCATATTCGGCCGTCGTCAGACCCGTGACGGTGACAAGGTATCCGCCGCGCGACAGGCCTTCGGCGTAGGAGTAGCGATCCTCGTCCGGGAAGAAGTAATCTCCGAGCTTGTCCCAGAAGCCCTTGTTGGCGTCGGTGTCTCCGGCCACGCCCGCGGTCTCGGACCCGCCTTCCACACGGATCTGCGACGAGGCGATGCCCACCTCACGCAGACGTTCCACAGCCTGCTCGGCGTCGTTGCGGCTGTCGAACAGGGAGGAGATCGTCGTGTTGCCGGTCAGGTCGATGTCACTGTTGTAGGTCATGGGGCAATCCTTTTGCTGTCGTGATATGGGGGAAGGGAGGTCAGGTTTCCTCCGGGGGCAGACGTTCGACGGTCGCTGTCTGCTTCCGGGTGGTGACGGGAATATCGGTGGTCTCCCGACGCTCGGTCCGGCGGATGTGGATCTCTTCCCGCAGAAAGAGCTGTCGCGTGACGACCACGCGTTCCTCCACCACGGGGATGATGGTGAGATCGCCGTCCGTGACGACACCGGGCATCTCGTCCAGCGCACGGTCCATCGGAATGCGCGTGACGTCCACGCTGACCTCCGAGAGATCGACCGGAAGCATCGCTTCGACAGCCTCGGTGTGGGTGCTGACCCGCACCCGACCTGTGATCCGCCGTTCGGCTGACACCGTGGCCCGCTCCTCCATCAGAGGAAGGAAGTCCGTCTCTTCTTCGGCCATCGCGTCATCCCCTGTGAGGTGGTGCAACGGGGCAGACCTGACCTGCGTTCCACCGAAAACGCATGGATCGTGTAATAGCTCAGGCTGGCTGCCGTGATATTGCGTCATCTTGCGAGATAGGGGATACGAAACCGGAACATGCAGCCTCCCATATGTTCTCACAGGTGAGTTTCGTACATGTCGGACCCATTGGCGTTCCTCGATCTCAGCATTCCGATGGCCCGGCGCGTCGCGGAACACGACTGGGCCTCCACCTCCCTCGGCCCGATCGAGACATGGCCACCCGTTCTCAAGATCACGGTCAGCCTGACCCTTCGCTCCGGCTTCGCGAAATGCCTCTGCTGGGGGCCGGAACATATCGCGATCTACAACGACGCTTTCGTGCCGACCCTGGGTGACAAGGGCGACTGCCTCGGGATGCCGTTCTCGCTCATCTGGCAGGAGGCGTGGGACACCGTCGGCCCCATCGCGGCAAAGGCGATGGCGGGCGAGGCGACCTTCGTCAAGGATTTCCCGATGCGGGTCCGGCGAGATGCGAACGGATTGGCCGAGGCTTTCTTCACCTTCTCCTACAGCCCCGTCGTGGACGAGAACGGCGTCGTCCGCGGGATTATGGACACGGTGATCGAGACGACGGACCGGGTGCGCTTCGAACGCAGGGCGGCCATCAGCAACCGCGAGCTCGTCCACCGGGCCAAGAATTCCTACGCCCTCGTGACGGCCATCATCCGTCAGATCGCGCGCCAAGCCTCCTCCGTCGAGGAGTACCGCGACAAGCTGGTGCACCGGATCACCGACATGGGGCATGCGCAGGATGTCCTGTCCCTGCGCAACAGCGGCGAGGCCATGGTGGCGGATGTGGTGGAACGCATGCGGGAGCGCATTGACGGCAAAGCCGATCGCATCGCGCTGTCGGGGCCTGATGTGGCCCTGACCGACGAGGAGACCTTCGCACTGACGCTGGCCCTGTTCGAGCTGGCCACGAACTCTGCAAAGTACGGTGCGTTGTCGACCGGGACCGGACAGGTCTCGATCGATTGGTCGCTGAGCGAGCCACGACCCAATGCCACCTTCATGTTCCGCTGGAAAGAGCAGGGGGGACCGCCCGTCGCCCCGCCGCAACGCCGCGGCTTCGGCAGCTTTCTTGTGAAGCAGCTTCTGGCGGCCGAGTTCGGTGGCGAGGTGACGGTCGAGTATCCCGAGGAGGGGGTCGTCTGCCACCTGACCTGCCAGCGCAACGTCGCGACGACGACCTGACGTCAAATACTGGAACCTCACATCCTCTCTCCGGTTGCTTAGGAATGCTCCGAGATAGTGCCTGAAAGACATTCCCCACGATGCCGAACACGATACTCGTCGTTGAAGACGCCGCCCTCATCGCCATGGACCTTGTGATCGCACTGGAAGACGCGGGCTATGTGGTGGTGGGGGTGGCGGCGACCAAAGCTGCGGCTATCGCCCTTGCCGAGGCTCATTCGATCGACCTTGCAACCATGGACGTGGAGCTTGCGCAGGGCAGCAACGGAATTGATACGGCGATCGAGTTGCGTAATCGCTATGACATCCCGTCGATCTTCGTGAGCGGCAGCCTGACGGACGCGACGATCCGGAGGGCGGCGGCGGCGGACCCGATCGGATTTCTCGACAAGCCGGTGCTTGCGGAGAAGGTCCTGCACGCCGTGGAGCGCTATTTGAGCCGCCGAAGGCCTCCGGAAGTATTAGGAGACTAGAGTAAGGTTGTGTTTGATCGGATAAAATCGATCCCACTATAATCCGCCTTATGTGATATTATAACATTTGCGTTGAGGTCAATGTAGCTCAGAGCCCAAAGCTGTCACTCGCTTTTTGCTGCGGCCTGCACTCTCAACCTCCAGTAGCCGGTAACGGCATCAGCAATCCGGTCCGGTAGCCCCCCGTGTTTGCAGTGGCTCATGAAGTCGCTCAGCATCATGCCCCGCATGATCCCCATCATGTCCATGACCGCGACCGATGCATCCTCGTCAGTGAGGATGCTCGCCTGTCTGACGACATCCATCAGAAGATCATGAATCCTCGTGTTGATCTCCGCACTTTCAGGGCTGGTGGTGAGCGTCGGGTCCATGAGGATCAGTTGAAGGGTCAACTTGGGTCGCTGCAGGCGGTGCAAGGTCAGTGCCTTGGCAAAGGCAATCATGGCTTCCACGCCAGTCAGGCCCCTCAAAGCGTTTTCGCTGACCTCCATGAACTCGTTCGCTTCACGCTCGATCAGGGCGCGGATGATCGACGGCTTGTCCGAGAAGTATTGATACACGCTGCCAGGACTGACTCCGGCAACTTCGGTGATCATGTTCGTGGTCAAAGCCTCCGCTCCGCTCGTCTCCAGAATGCGAGCGGCCGCTTCGATCACGTCCTCCACCAGCTGCTTCGACCGTGCCTGCTGCGGGATTTTTCTAAGCATGATGGCGGCTTAAATTGAACATCGTTGGTGCAACCCTATGCGAGTGGTAAATACGAGCCGGTGCTCGCATTTAATATCTGACAGATCACCCGTGCAGGTAAGGGCCAGCGATGTTTCCAACACCTAAAGAGAAAAAGGAAGGTGAGCCGTGGTTCACTCTTCGTGACTACTTGTTTGGCTACAACATGGGTGCGGCGACGCTCCAAATCATCATGGCAGGCGCTGCGGTCGTCGTGGTGTATTCAGTGATCAACCTTCTCCTCTCCATGTGACGTTCAAATGATAAAAGTGACGGCGATCCAGACCGGAACTGTGACGATAAAATCGGCACAGGCGGCCGGTCGGGAGGGCCGGTCGGCGGTCCAACGCAAGATCGACATGTTGAAAGACACGACCTGGACCGACCCGTTGCCGATCCTGTGTTATCTGATCGAGCATCCGGAAGGCCGTTTCATGGTGGATACCGGGGACACGTGGAGGAACTCGGTGCCCGGCTACCTTCCGCGTTGGAATCCATTCTACACGCGCGAGGTCCTCGTGAAGGTTGCCCCTCACGAGGAGGTCGGAGAACGACTGCGTGATCTCGGAATTGACTCGGCGAGGGACATAACTGCAGTTCTGATGACGCACATGCATCATGATCATGCCGGTGGCATCCACAATTTCCCACATGCCCGCTTCATCGTCCCGCGCCAGAACTGGAAAGTTGCACGCTCACTGGCCGGGATGGTCCAAGGCAATCTTCCTCAGCGCTGGCCAAGCTGGCTGAAGCCTGAACTGATCGAACCGCTCGCCTCATCCGTGGGACCGTTTGAGACGTCCTATCCGGTCACCACCGACGGGAGGATCGTCATGGTGCCTACGCCTGGACATGCGAAGGGACACATGTCGGTCATCGTGCGGGATACGGAAGTGTCCTATTTCATCACCGGTGATGCCACCTATGACGAGAAAAACTTGCGAGCCGATCTCGTGGATGGGGTGACATACGACCCTGATGTCTCCAAACGCAGCCAAGCGCTTATACGCAAATATGCTGCCAGTCACCCGACCATCATCCTGCCCGCGCATGACTTTCACGCTGCTGCAAGGTTGGCGGCGGAACAGGTTTATGCCACCTGAGCTAATGGCGGCTTTGTCCCATGATCGTCGTCCAGAGCCCGAAGCTGACGTCCGCGGTCCATGTTGTAGTCACCTCAGATGAGAGGCGACAATCAGAGTTTGGCATGGAGCAGGGTCCAGCCGCCGCAGTTGGCTCTTCTGCCCCGCTGCGGCCCCTTTTGCGCGTCTGCGGCGAAGACGCAAACTTCAAATTCCACGTCGTAACCTCGCAATATTCACCATCGGCTTCGATCTCACAAACCGGCAAAATCAAAATGGTTTTATCACTATCAGCGCCAGCCAATTCTATCGAAACCTGATCTCTAAATTGTACGAAATAGTACCTTCTGTTGTCCGGAAGGTTTCATCAGTTTATTTTAAGAATGGGTGCCTGTTTCTGGTTAGCTGTCTGTATTTGTATAGTTGGCAGGTACCGCCTGATATTGGATCTGCGTCCTGCGATGCAGCAATCGTAGGAGGGGGCCGGATTGCAAACGACTGACGGACCGATTGGCGGTCATGCAGATGCGGAGCATCGTCTGAGAGAGGCCAATCATAGGATATGCAATACTCTCCAGATGTTGTCGTCCATGGTAAGACTGGAACTCGCACTCCTTCCCGCCTCTGACGCGGGCCGCGATTGTCTGGCCAATGTCTCGAACAGGCTTGCGTCGGCCGCACGCCTTCACCGCGCGATGTCGCAGACGTCCGGTTCCGAGCCTGTAGATTTCATCGTGTATCTCCAGCCGATCTGCGAGGATCTCGCGAACACGCTCAACGTTCCGATCGAGCTGTTCGGCAGCGGGGTCCTCATGCCGCTGTCGGATGCGGAAGAGATGGCACTTGTCATCGGCGAACTGGTGACCAACACCCGCAAGCACAATCCGATCGGTCTGGCCCCCGTTTCCGCCAAGGTGCTGGTGCAAAGGCTGAACGAGGAGACCCGCGTGTTCTATCGTGATGATGGTGTGGGACTGCCAGGGGATTTTTCTCTTGCCGAAAGCAACGGAATCGGAATGCACATCATCCAGCACTCCCTGGGGAAGCTGAAGGCTTCGCTCACGCCCTCCTGTGGAAAGGGCGCAGGGTTTCGCATCGATCTTCCAGCGCGCAGTCACGCACCTGTCTGAGGTGGTATGAGGCGAATGTATTCGGCTTCCGAAATGCCGTAGGAGCCATCCGCTTCTGCCTCGAGCCCTACACGGTCGAGGATGATGATTTGCCCCCGTTCGGCGCGTATGAGCCTCTTCCCCTCGAGGATATGTGTTCCCTCGGTCACTCCGGCACGCCGGACACCCAGCATCAACGCCAGGAACTCGTGGGTCAGCACCACCCTGTTGCCATCGGTGCGATCGTGGCACATGAGGATCCAACGGGCCAGACGCTCGGGAACCTTGGCGTGGCCATTGGACAGGGCGGTTTGGGCCAGTTGAACGATGATGCTGTGGATGTAGCGCAGAAAATGCGTGTGCAGCGTCCAGCTGGCTTGCTGAAGGTCGGAAAGCCGATTGGTTTCAATCCGGAGACCCATGCCAAGGATCTGCATGAAGATGTTGCTCGGCGAACAGGTCCCCGTCGTGATCGCCCCGATGCCGGACATGCCTTCGTAGCCGAAGAGCCCGGCTTCTATCTGTCTGTTGCCATCGGAATAGGTCACGACGGACGCGACGCCGGTGACCGGAAAATACGCGTAGGCCGGGGCCGCATCCGCAGACTCGAGGACGAAACCCTTTCCAAGATCGACAAGTTCGAGATGCGGCTCGATCAGCGCGCGATCGGCTACCGAAAGGTGGTCGATAAGAATATTAACGCCCGGGTGGGATGGTATCCGCTTCTGCATGAGTGCTCTTGTCCAAGAGGGCAAGAGCACCTGTCGAAGTCTCTCAGCTGATCGCGCCCATTCCGGTCGATCAGTTTGTGCCCGCTATCACAAAAGCAGGTTTGTGTCTAACGAGTGTGCGGAACCGTACGTTATCGGAAGCAGAGCGGCGTTGTCGCAAGGTTTCCTTTTGCAAGCTCCGGTTTTCCCACATCGCACCCATTTGCTCGCAACGATCACGAAACCAAAACCAAAACCGAAGCAAACCAGCCGTTTCCGGATGTCCAGCTTCCGCCAAGGGGGGGTCACTGCACGAAAGTGACATTTACGTACGATAGGCGCGGACGAACGGCGAACGGCAAGGATGGGTGGAAACCGGACCGGCCGCTTTAGAGCATAACTGCCGCTCGTTCACACTTTCTGGTCGGCTACCAAGCAAGCCGAAATCGGGCGTTCAGGCCCAAGTTGTCGGTTCCTAGAAGCGAATGCACGCCTCTCCCCGGGAATTTTTACGATCAAGAGATTGTTCGAAATTATCCGGGCACGCCAGATTCTTTAAAAGCCTAAATAGCTTAGCGGCTCCCTTGGCGGAGCCACTAAGCCGTGCTGCGACACTGGTCGCGTATATGTCGCTTTTGGCGGATTGCAGGTGCAAGGCGCAACCTCAGGCCTGGCGCCGCACTGTGTCCGAATTCGGGTCTGGTCAGACAAGGGGCAGCGTGGAGTCGGTTGTGATCACCGCAACTGACTGTCCTTGCTGCCCCGCCGATTGAACGCTGCGGCTAGCGGCCGGTCGCGGCTGCCCTGGCAGGTCACGCAGGTGCGCACCCCGGGTATGGCGCGGCGGCGACCCTCGGGGATGTCGTCGCCGCAGATTGCACAATATGGCTCACTCGCTCCGCTGGGCATGCTTGCCCGGGCGGCCAGCACCGCGTCCGCCACCGTATCGTCGATCTGATCCTGAACCGCGCCATCGCGCGTCCAACCGCCGGCCATCTGCCTCTCCTTATCTGCGTAATATGGGATGCAGGCGACGTCGGTGCCATCGCGAATGCGCTATCGGATGTCCGCTTCTGGATAGCCGTTCACGTTGCGCGGACGACCGCTCAGCGTCAGACTACTTAGGCGATTGTCCGGAGGCCGGCTCGATCGGGCTGCTGGCCACCGGGACGACGTGCAGGCCGAGCGCCTGCTCCAGCCAAGAAGGCATCACGGGCTACAGCATGGGGAGCCGGCGCGGCCGGGGGCCGAGCGGAAACGCCGCGTCGATCCGGGCGAGCTCGGCGTCCGTCAGCCGCAGTGCGCCGGCGGCCGCATTGTCGGCGGCGTGCTCGGCGCTGGTCGCCTTGGGGATGGCGAGCAGCGACGGTCGCCGTACCAGGAAGCGGAGCACCACCTGGCGCGCGGTCGCGCCGTGGCTCGCCGCGATCTCCTCCAACACTCGTCCGCCCGGCGTGCGTGGGCCGGGAAAGTCGCCATGGCCGAACGGGCTGTAGGCGACGACGGCGACGCCGTGCTCCTCGCACCAGGGCAGCACGGCGTGCTCGATCGCGCGCTCGCCCAGGTGGTAGAGCACCTGGTTGCACGCGATCCGGCCTTCGCCGCCCGCCTTCCACGCGGCATCGAGGTCGGGCACGTCGAAGTTGCTCAAGCCCCAGGAAAGGATCTTGCCCTGCTCGCGGAGCCGCTCGAAACCGGCGAAGGTCTCCTCGAGCGGGTGCAAGCCGGGCCAGTGCAGGAGGTAGCAGTCGAGCCGGTCGGTGCGCAGGCGCGCAAGCGAGCGCTCGCAGGCCGCCACGGTCCCGGCACGAGAGGCGTTGGTCGGCAAAACCTTGGAGACGAGAAAGACCTCGTCGCGCCGCCCGGCGATCGCCTCGCCGACCACGATCTCGGCGTCGCCGTACATCTCGGCGGTGTCGATGTGGGTCATGCCGAGATCGAGGCCGCGGCGCAGCGCGGCGACCGCGGTGGGCCGGTGCGCGTCGTCGATGTACCAAGTGCCCTGGCCGATCACCGGGACTTCGCGCGGCACGGGGCCGAATGGGCGCCGCTCCATAGTCTCCGGTCCCGGCGAAGACGGCCCCTGCTGCGCGGCGGCGGGTGTCACGCGGTCACCGCCTGCGGCGACACCTGCTCGAATCCGTCCGTCACTAGGATCGCAACCTTCAGGCCGATGAGAGTCTCATTCACCATCTCTCCATCTCCTACGACAAGTTGTCGCTTCGAAATTCGCTTCGTCTACCCCGAACGCTTCAACCAACTAACCGTCTGACCCGCGGCACGCCCTCGTCCGACCGGCGACGCGGACCGTGCCTTCCCACTCAAACTTGCGCTTCGTGCAGCCCCTGGGCTGATCCGCACCGCCCCGCGGGCGCCACCTGCTCTACGCGGGCTGCTTCTCCGCGACGACGTCGAGCTGCTCGATCGTGGGCTTCTCGAAGAGCACGCCCGTGTTCTCACCGAGCGCTTTCGCGACCTCACCCGACAGGTGCGCCTGGCGCCCGTCTTCGTCGGGAAAGGCGTCGAAGATCCCGAACGACGAGGGCCCGAACTGGATTCCGAACCACCTGACGGTCTTGGGCTCCCCTTCGACGATCGACAGCCCCTGGTTCAAGAAGCCGCGGACATCGTCCTCCCTGCCGGGTAGTGCTTCGAGGCGTACCAGAAGCGCTTTGCTGACCTGCGTTGCCATATTGAATCTCTTCTTTGCTTGGTTCGGGTTGTCGCGATGATCAGAACGCGAAGATCATCACCCGGCCCTGGTTGGAGCTCTGGATGCCGTAGAACTGCTTGCCGGGCTGAGCGTTCTCGGCCAAGTCCTTGGTGGCGATGTCGAAGGCGCGCGCCGTGAAGGCCTTGTTGATCGAGATGTCGACGCTGCCCACCCACGCGTGGTCCATGCGGATGTGGGAGACGAGGTTGCCGCCCGCGTCGACCACGGCCACGTTGCTCGGCGACCCGATCTCGCCCGCCTTGGCCTGACCGGCGGCGATCACGCGCTGAGCGTCTTCGAGCGATACGGATTCTTGCTTGATGGTCATGGCATCCTGCTTAGGTTGATCACTTGGATTTGTCGACCGGCGTTTTACGGTCGCCGCGCCGCCGTCTCTTCGGTGCGCCACAGCTGCGTCTGGGGACGATCATAGGCCACTGCATGCGGGCATAATTGAGCGTCTTCGACCATAGTATTCGACGGCATCGCGTCACCGACGAAAGGAAAAAAGCGCGGTTGGCAGCGAAGCGGGCGCGCCCGGCTTGTACCAGTTCGTATCCTGAATATGCGAGGCAGTCACGTAGATGGTCCCGTCGGGGCCCTCCGACAGCGTATCGGGCCAGCGCAGCCTCTTGTCGGTCACCACCGGCTCCAGCGCATCGCCCGTCCAACATTTCACCGAATTGTCGGTTGGCGAGGTGACGTAGAGCGTGTCGTCGCTGCCAATCCAGAGTCCGTCCGCGACGTTGGTCGTGCCGACGGTCTTCACGGCCGCTTCGACGTCGGGGGTCGGAGTGCCCTTGCCCAGTTTCGATGTTTCGATCGAATAGAGCGTGCGGCCGGTCAGCGCCTGCCAGTAAAGCGTCGCTCCATCGTTGGAGATCGCGAGGCTGTCCGACGAGAAGGTCGGCTGGCGGCCGTCGGGCCGGCGCAGGGGCTTGCCGTCGATCTCGACGATCACGTCCTTCTCGACCTGCGTCGACTTATGGCCGTCGAGCGCGCGAAAGGCGTCGCCGGTATCAAGGTCGACGACGATGATCGCGCCGCGCGTGCCGGAATCGGTGATATAGCCGGTCTTGCCGTCAGCGCTGAAGCGGATGTCGTTGAGGTAAGTGCCCTGCAGGGCCACCGTCTCGTCGAACAGGATCGTCTTGGTGACCTGGTCGGTGGCGAGGTCGACACGAACCAGCTTGGGGCCGCCGGGAAGGATTTTCTCATTGCCGGGCGCGGCGGGATCGAGCACCCACAAGGCGCCCCGACCATCCGCCACGATCGATTGCACGCAGACGAAAAACGCGCCGACCGGCATCTCGTTCGCCTTGGCGTTGCGCCACGAATTCCATTTTTCGTCCGGATAGGCCTTGAGCTTTCCGTTCGGCAGCAGCTCGGCGACCGAGATTGCCGCGTCGTCGGTCCAGCGCGGGAAACTGACGAAGATCCGGCCATCCGCGGTGACGCTTATCCCGGTCACCTGGTGGTCGAAATCCGCCACCTTGGTGAGCTTCGAATCCGTGCCCGCCGACTTAAACGCGAACAAGGCTCCGGCGGCCGCGGTGCCGGCGACGGCAGCGCCAACGAGCGCCTTTTGCTTCGTGTCCATCAGACTGTCCTTTCAGGTCGTTGAGGCTCGATTCGATAGGGTTAACTAACCGGGTGAGCAGCCGGTTCCGGACCATTCTATCCGACAAATTAAATGGTGGCTTGACGACAGGAACGGTTTGTCAGACGGTTGGTTCACCTGACATTCACCCGAGGGAGATCCGAAATGCGCGCGCTTTGCTGGCACGGAAAAGGCGACGTTCGGGTGGACACCGTCCCCGATCCCGAGATCAAGCATCCGCGCGACGTGATCATCAAGATCACCGCCTGCGCTATCTGCGGCTCCGACCTCCATTTGTTCGACGGCTACCAGCCGACGATGGAGGCCGGCGACATCATGGGCCACGAGAATATGGGCGAGGTGGTCGAGGTCGGTTCAGAAATCACAAACCTGCAAAAAGGCGACCGCGTCGTCGTCCCGTTCACGATCAGCTGCGGCTCGTGCTGGTTCTGCAAGCAAGGGCTGTTCTCCTGCTGCGACACCACCAACCCCAATGCCGAGATGGCGATCAAGGCGATGGGCCATTCGCCCGCCGGCCTGTTCGGCTTCAGCCACATGCTCGGCGGCTATTGCGGCGGCCAGGCCGAATATCTGCGCGTACCGATGGCCGATGTCGGGCCGATCAAGGTCCCGGACAATATCACGGACGAGCAGGCTTTGTTCCTGTCCGACATCTTCCCGACCGGCTACATGGCGGCCGAGAACGCCCAGATAAAGCCCGGCGACACGGTGGCGGTATGGGGCTGCGGCCCCGTCGGCCAGTTCGCGATCCGATCGGCGATCATGATGGGAGCGGGCCGTGTAATCGCGATCGACGAGGTGCCCGAGCGGCTCGCCATGGCCGAGGCCGGCGGCGCCGAGACGATCAACTTCGCCGATGTCGACGTTTATGACGAGCTGATGGCGCGCACCGACAATCGCGGCCCCGACAGCGCGATCGACTGTGTCGGCTGCGAGGCATCCGCTCACGGCTCCGCCGACGCGATGCTCGACAAGGCCAAAGCGACCGTCTTCCTCGCTACCGACCGCGTCCACGTCCTTCGCCAGGCGATCTTCAGCGTCCGCAAGGGCGGCACGATCTCGATCCCCGGCGTCTATGTCGGCATGGGTGACAAGCTCCCGATCGGGGCGGCCATGAACAAGGGCCTGACCCTCAAGATGGGGCAGACCCACGTCCAGGCCTATACCAAGCCGCTGCTCGACAAGATCATCGCCGGCGAGATCGACCCGAGCTTCGTCGTCACCCACCCCGCCAGCCTCGAGGATGCTCCCGAACTGTACAAGCAGTTCCGCGACAAGGAGAACGGCGTCATCAAGGTGGTTCTGCGGCCCTGAGACGCAGCAGGCTCAATGCGATCTGGATTGTCGTCGTCGATGAAACCTACGTCTCCTATGCCGGAGCATGCTGGTTAGGCAGGGACGGGCTGATGGCTTCCACGCATGGTGCTGAGCACGGGCTGAAGCGCTTCGCAGGATTCACCGACGCGGTCTTCGCGATCGCGCTGACGTTGCTGTTCGTCGAAATCGTGCCGCCCGGCAGTCCGGACGGGCCGCCCGCCGCTGCGGACGTCGCGCGGGCGGTCGCCGAACAGTGGCGGGATCACCTGGCGCTGATCGTCAGCTTCCTCGGCATCGGCATCTACTGGCTACAGCATTATTACAGCGGCAGTCTCTACGCCAAGAGCGATCATGTTTTCAGTCTGATCAACCTGGGCTTCCTGTTCGGCATCATGGCGTTGCCGTATCCGTCACGGCTTTGGGCTTTTCACTTGGGCAGCGCGGGAGAGTAGAGCAGCAGCATCGCGAAGCCGAGCCGGCTCGACGCTCCCCGTCGTTCACCGACAAGATCGAGATCTTCGCGGCTGAGGGTAAAGTGCCGGCCGATTTCGCGCTCGTCGCTCGGGGGATCATAATGCTGCACGAGCGCCTCGCGTGTCAGCAACCGCCGCCTTGCCATGCGTTACGACCTTTCCCGCCCCTGTCCGTCAGACGGTCGTCTGGCGGTCAGCATGAATATGTCCGTTAACTCTGGACCTGAGATGGCGATTCGGACAAGAATGTAAATCGATGGGAAAACGGACAGATCGAGACCGGCCGTGGCGCTAATTGGCTATGCGCGGGTCTCGACCGGGGATCAGAAGCTGGCGCTCCAGCATGACGCGCTGAACGCGGTCGGATGCGAGCGTATCTTCGACGACCACGCATCGGGCGCAAAGACCGATCGACCGGGTCTGGCCGAAGCGCTCGCCTATTTGCGCGATGGCGATACGCTTATTGTCTGGAAGCTCGACCGGCTTGGCCGCTCAATGAGCCACCTCATCGAGAAGGTTGGCGAACTCGACGCGCGCGGCGTGGGCTTCCGTTCGCTCACCGAGCAGATTGACACCACTACTTCCGGCGGGATGCTGGTGTTTAACATCTTCGGCTCTCTCGCCCAGTTCGAGCGCGACCTGATCCGCGAACGCACCAACGCCGGGCTGAAGGCGGCGCGCGAGAGGGGAAGCGTTGGCGGCAGACGTCCGGTCATCACGCCGGACAAACTGCGGAAGGCGCGCGACCATATCGCATCCGGACTGACCGTCCGTGAAGCCGCCACCCGCCTCAAGGTCGGGAAAACCGCCCTCTACAAGGCGCTCGAAGGCGCGGCGGCAAAAGCAAAAGCCTGACGTTCTGCCTTCGTTCGCCTCTGGCGTACGTAAATGTCACTTTCGTGCAGTGATCCCAAGGGTGTCCCTAGATTGGCGAAAGAGGCCGCAAGGGGTTGCCTCCTTGGACAGGATCAATGCCGTCGTGGTGGAAACCAGCGGCGGCATCAGCATTATCCTGACGGGCAACTAGGCACGGAACGTCCGCAATGTCCCACGAGCCGCCGCACCGGCCGGTGACAAGCGCGGTGTTGCTCAGAGCTCGAAGCTGACTTTGACGCCAGCCGCGGTACGGCTGACGTCCGTGTTAGGCAAACACAGCCAGCTTAGGCCGGAACACCACCTTTCAGACCTGTTGCATTCCGCCGTCGACGAACAATTCCACGCCTGCGATGAAGCTCGCCTCATCGCTGAGAAGGAAAAGCGCGGCAGAGGCAACTTCGCTTGGGCGCGCCATGCGCCCCATTGGGATAGTGGCAACGATGGCTGCACGAACGTCGTCGGGAACCGCCGCCATCATCTCGGTATCCGTCGAGGCAGGTGCCAGAACGTTGACGCGGATGCCCCGCGAGACCAGCTCGGCCGTCCAGGTGCGGGCGTAAGCCCGAACAGCCGCCTTTGTCGCACCGTAGGTCGCATAGTCGGCAATGCCCGCGCTCCCGGCGACCGAGCCCATCAGAACGACGGATCCCCCTTCACGCATGAAAGGGACCGCTGCCTGAAACCCGAAGACCAGTCCCTTCACGTTGACCGAGAACAGACGGTCGAAATGTTCGGGGGTCATTTGGCCCAGTGACGCCGGCTCCGATAGGCCGGCGTTGAGGACCAGCGCGTCGAGGTGCTCGTGCTCTTGCCGGATCGTCTGCACCACCTGCGCCAGATCCTCGGCGTTGCTCGCGTCTGCGACAAGGCCGCGCGCGCCATGGCCGATAGTCTTCGCGGCGTGTTCGACATCCGCAGATTGCCGTCCGGTCAGATAGACCGTTGCGCCTTCGGCGGCCAGCCGCTCGGCGATCGCCCGACCGATCCCTTTCGCGCCGCCAACGACCAGCGCGATCTTGCCCGTCATGCGTGCCATGATCATGTCCTCATACTGGGGCATCATTTCACGGCCCGAGCGGCCTGCGCGATCACTTCGGCCACCTCGTCGGGGCTCGTCATCGGCAGCATGTGGCCATTCTCGATCTCGACGACAGTCGAACCCGCGCGTCTGGCCATGCGGCGCTGCAGACCTGTCGCGATGACCCGGTCCTCGGTGGCGATGACGGCCCAGCTCGGTTTGCCGCTCCAGGCCGCAGCATCCACCTCGTGCGCGAGATTCGCCGAGTTGGTCATCGGCTGGGACCTTGCGAGGAAGCGCGCGCTTTCCTCAGAGAGGCCGTTGCCGTTCAGCGAGACAAAGGCCTCTTCACCCACCAGGAAATGACCATCGTCAAAGATCCTGAGCTTGTCGGCCATGAATTCCGTCGGCTCCGAGGCCAGCAACATGTTGGCGCTTTCCCCGGTGTCCGGCTGAAACGATGCGACATAGACGAGGCCCTTCACGTCTGGGTCGCCACCGGCTTCGGTGATGATCACGCCGCCATAGGAATGACTGACAAGCAGCACCGGGCCGTCCTGAACGTCCAGGTTTCGCTGGACCGCCGCGATGTCATCCTCGACAGATGTCATCGGCATTTGAGAGATCGTGACGTTGAAGTCTTGTGCGATCAGGCGATCGTAGACCTCTCGCCAGGTGCTGCCATCGACGTTTCCGCCATGAACCAGAACGATGTTCTGAACGTCAGCGGCGGCCACGCCCGGCAGCGCCATCATGGTGCCGAGTGCTACGCCCCCGGACAGGAATAGAGTGCGAAAATTGGTCATTAGGGTGTCTCTGTTGCTGATCGATATCGGGGATCAGAGATAGCCATAGCATCTGCCGATCACTATACTGATTGAAATTATAGCACCTATCACTGAGGTTTATGAATGAATCGTCGCGATCTCCCCGACCTGCTCTTGTTTCAGGTGGTGGCCGAGGAGGGCAGCTTCACCCGCGCCGCCCTGCGGCTCGGGCGCGCGCAGTCGGGGATCAGTCAGGCGATCGCCGCACTGGAACAACGCATAGGCCTGCCCCTGCTGGCGCGGACGACGCGCAACGTGCGTCCGACCGAGGCCGGACAGCGCCTTCTGAACTCGTTGAACCCGGCGCTTCGGCTGATCGAGGAGGGGTTGACCGAGCTCCGAGAGGCGCGCGGCGGCGTGGTCGGCACCTTACGTCTGACGTCAATCGAATACCCGGCACGGGCAATCATGATTCCCGCGCTGACGGGATTCATGGAGCAGTATCCAAACGTGATCGTGGATCTGCGCATCAGCGACCGGCTTACCGACATCGTCGAAGCCGGGTTCGATGCCGGCATCCGGATGGGTGCGCATCTGGAGCAGGACATGTCGGCCGTGCCCCTCGGCCCCGACCTGCGCGCGGTGGTCATCGGCTCGCCAGACTACTTTGCCCGGCGCGGTGTGCCAAAGCGTCTGGAAGATCTCGCCGACCACGCCTGCCTGAACTATCGCCATGCGAGCCACAGCGACCTGTTCCGATGGTCGTTCAGGCAAGGCGAACGTCGTATCGAGATGGCTGTCAAAGGTCCGCTGATCGCCGACGATGCCCATGTGCTGATCGAAGCCGCGCTGGCGGGGCAAGGGTTGATCTACCTGTTCGAGCCATACGTCTCGGAGCATCTGGCGAGGGGCCGTCTTCGGACATGCCTCGAAGAGTTCTGCCCGCTCTGGTCGGGGTATCATCTCTACTACCCCGGCAGGCATCAGAAATCCGCCGCGCTTGCGGCGCTGGTCGATTACCTACGGTCCAGAAAGCTGCGATGAGGGGGAAATCGTCTATCGCGCTTATCCGTGCATTGGTGCCGACGAATGTCGGCTTCATCCCCGAGCAGACTCCCCCGAACGATGGTCGTCCCCCTTCAGGGTCGGGAGGTCAGCCATGATGATCTGATCTATGGCGTTGACGTCAGGATATGAGTCTTGAGCCTAATGCTTTGGCACGGCTGGTTTTATCCTCTAGTCTCTCCTCATCACATCATGAGGAACCGACATGCGCCTTACCCGCAGCATCAGCGCCGCCCTCTTCTCGGCCATGGCCGCGATTGCCACCTTCGTTTCGCCAAATGAGGCGGAGGCTTATGACATCGACTGCAAGCTGATCCTGTGCCTGGCGGGTGGCTTCCCCTCCTCCTGTGGCGATGCCCATGACCACATGATCGACCGGCTGCGCGACGGGAAATCCCCTATCGGCACCTGCCTCATGTCGGATGGCGCGGAATACAAGAACTACGAGATCGACTACAGCTTTGCCAACCGCACCAGCTCCGAGGCCTGGATATGTCCCGAGGGCAAGAGCAAGCATTTCAGCCGGGGCTACGACGGCGACAGCCGCGAGGTCATCAAGGTGTTCTGCTACGACGAACGCCTCCGCCTGGGCTACGGCACCAACAGCGATGAAACGTATTATTACACCGGCGTTTCGACCCCCGAATACAAGAACATGCGGGTTCAGATCACGGTCGAACCCGGCACCGAGGCCGAATACACCAATGGCGTGCAACGCTATCGAACCAGCACTTCCCATGGCACTGGCACCCGGGTGACCTTCCGCCCGTGAATATCCGCCTCGCCATCATGGCCCTTGTCTTGTCGGCACCCTGCGCGGTCGCGCAAAGGTGCCTTCCACCGGAACAGCCCTACCCTTACGAGCCTCCGACCGATGATCTGGAATTGCGCGAGATCGTGCGCGACCAGTATCAGACCTATATCGAGGAGGCGGAGGGCTACATGAATTGCCTGCAATCCGAGATCGGCCGCGCCCAGACGGAAACCCGAGAAGTCTTGAACCGCTGGGTTCAATACTTTGGGCCGGAAGCCAGAATGCGCTATGACGAGGACGATATGGCCTTTCGCTAAAATGGCAGAAAGGACTTTGTGGAAGAGCCGTCAAAACTTCAGTATCGACAAAGAGCGGGCACTTTCCCGCACAGATGCAGCAGAGGAAAGTGCATGATGGACCAACTGGATTCGATGGACCTGTCCGAGCTGAAGGCGCTGAGGAAGCAGGTGGAAAAAGCCATCGAGTCCTTCGAGACGCGCCGGAAGAAAGCCGCCCTTGAAGCGTTGGAAGCCACGGCCAAAGAACAAGGCTTCTCCCTTTCTGAGTTGTTGGACGCCGCAGGCGCGACGAAAACCCGTGGTCAAGCGGCGGCCCCAAAGTTCGCCAATCCGCACAATCCGGATGAGACGTGGAGCGGCCGTGGCCGCAAACCGCGCTGGTTTATCGAAGCGATCGAAGCCGGCAAGACACCAGACGATCTTGCCATCTGAACGCCGCGCCCTGTCCTGGTTTCGGCCAGGACAGGGCGCGCTGATCCCGTAAACGGGTGCCTTACGACCTGCCACATGGTTATTGCGATCGGACGACCTGAAGTCGGACCTTGACGGGCGGGGGGGGATCACAGGGTGTCAGGGAATGAATGTTCCTCATTCGTGCGCCTAAATCATGTCCGTAACTCGCGGACGGACAGGATCACGAAGTCTGATACGAGGCTGACAAGATGGACGTGTCCAAGGACGAGGTGCGCGAAGCCGTGAAGTCCGAGGGCAACAGCCGCGAAAAGGTCGAGCGCAAGCTGGACAAGAATTGAGTCGATGACGGGCCGAGTAGGAAGATCCCGCCCGATCCGGCCCATTACATATCAGGAGACGGTCAGCCGGTATCGCGCCGTTACAAACGTAGACGGCATGGGCAAAGCCCTGATCGAGCATTGCGACCAAGCCGACCCTGATTATTTGGCCGCAGCCAAATCCTGCATCGCCCTTGCCGAGGGGCAAGGTGATGCCGAGCTGGTCCGCACCGCCTTCATCAGAGCCATGACGACAGCCGGGGTTTTCGTGCGAGAGGCATAGGTCAGAACACCTCCCTCATCCCGTGTGGTCTAGGGCTTCGGCACCTTGCGCTCGATTTCTTTCAGATCGGCATGGGCTTTCCGCAGCCTATCCGTCAGGGTCTGGATTCTGGCATCGTCATCCTTTGCCCCCGCCAATGACACTTGATAGTCGAGTTCGGCTTCGATCCCCCAGATAGTTTGCTTGAGAGACGTGGTTTCGGCTGCAAGGTCAGTCATAGACTTCTCTCGTGGAAAGAGGCGAATGGACAGAAGCTAGCCTTCAAAGGGTCCGTTCGGCAAATCTCTTGTTTCACCGATCAAGGGTTGGGGCATCGTATTCAACTCTTTTGTTCATGGCGCATCCCTCGTGCCGTTGGGTCTAGGGCTTGCGCCCTGGACCTCTCGGCCCGAGTGACCGCGCTCCAGGCTCCGGCCGTTCCGGCCTGCGCCCCGAACCTCGCTCGCCCCTTCTTCCTTCGCGCCCTGAATACGCGTCCAGCTCGCGCGACCTGGCGCACGGGTGCCGTGCCTAGATAGCTGCGGGCCTTGAAGATCGAAGGAGATCCGCGCGAAAGGCGCGGCTCGATCCATGCAGGGGGATTCGGCTTTGGCCGAACGCCCCTGCCCCCTTGGGCCACGCCCCATAGGCGTGTCCGTTTCGGGAACCGCTGGTTCCCCCGTCAACCCGAAAATGCGGCACTGCGCGTCGGCCCCTCCCCATCTTCCTCCGCCTCGTGCCTCGGCTCCGTGCAGACGGGGTCCCTCCGCCGCTCCGTTGGATTTTCAAGTTGCCGGGTCCCCCTCCGGCCCTCGCCGGGAGGCAGTCCGCGAAGGAGAGGCGCGGGCAAGCCGCGTCTCACCTTCACGGCCAGCCCCAATTTTAGAAGGGGGCGCTACCCGAGCCGGAAGATCACGCAACGCGAACCGGAAAGGGGGTGAGAGAATGGCAGTTGAAGTTCTGACACAGCGCATCGCGGAAGCGAGAGAGCTTGTCAGGAAGGGCGATCTTTTTGGAATCGGACGCCGCTTCCTGAACCAGCACGGGGTCATCTGACCCTGCCGTGTCGTCCCCTTTCGGGGGCGGCACACCCGAACCCTAACCCAAGATCGCAACGCCGATCAAGTCACCACGAGAGAAAACCCATGAACATGAAGCCTAACACCGACACCGCCGCCGCCGTCATCGAGTATGTGCCGCTGGCCGACCTCTACCTGTCCGACCTGAACCCGCGCCAAGAAGCCGACCCCGAGGGGATCGCGCTCCTGGCCCAAAGCATTCTGACCTGCGGGCTGGTGCAGAACCTTGCGGGCCTTCGCGACGACGCGGGCCGCATCGGGATTGTTGCGGGTGGCCGTCGCCTTCGCGCCCTCGCCATTGCCGCCGAGCAGAACCCCGCGCTGGCACTGGTGCCGGTTCGTCTCGCCTCCACTGCGCTGACTGCACAGGCATGGGCGAACGCGGAAAACTCCGCCCGCGAAGCCCTCGCCCCCGCCGATGAAATCCGCGCCTATGGCCGGATGCGGGACGCGGGCGCACTGGCCCCGAGCATCGCCAAGGCGTTCGGCGTGACCGAGGCCCACGTTTACCGTCGCCTGAAACTGGCCGACCTGCCTGCCCCCGTGATGGACGCGCTGGCCGCAGGGCAGATCAGCCTTGCCACCGCCGCCGCCTTCACCGTGTCGAACGACGAGGCGCTGACCCTGACCGTGCTGGATCGCGTGAAGGCGCACCCCTACTACAGCGAACACCAGATCAAGTCCCTGCTGACCCCCAACAGCCTGCAAGCCAGCGACCGCCGCGCCCTGTTTGTGGGATTGGACGCCTACGAAGCCGCAGGGGGAAGCCTGACCCGCGACCTGTTTTCGGACAAAGTGTTCCTGACCGATCCAGCCCTGCTGCTGCGCTTGTTTGACGAGAAGCTGGCAGCCGAGGCCGCAGACCTGACCGCCGCAGGGTGGAAGTGGGTGCAGATCGAGGCCGAAGAGTCTTATATTTCCTACTCCGTGACGGACAAGCTGATCCGCCTGTCCCCCATGTCGGAGCCGCTGACCGAGGCCGAGGCCGAGGAATGGGACGAGTTGGCCGAACTGGCGGACGGCGACGTGCTGGACGACGAGGGCAAGGCCCGCATGGAGGAACTGGACGACAAACAGGCCCCCTACTTCACCGCCGAGCAGAAGGCCCAAGGGGGAGCATGGGTCTACGTGGACAGCAACGGCAAGGCTTGCACGAAACTCGGTTATGTCCGTCGCGCGGATGCCGCCGAGGCCGCAGACGCGGGGATCATCGCCGCCGACCGTTCGGGCAGCGCCGATACGGCCCCCGCAGAGAAAGGCCCTTACAGCGCCAAGCTGATCGAGGACATGAAGGCCGTCCGCCTGAACGCCGCGCAGACCGCGCTTCTGTCGAAGCCGAACCTTGTTCTGGACCTTCTGGCCTTCGCCTTGTCGCCAGAGGCGGGCCTTTATCACAGCATCTTGGACATTCGCACCGGAACGCCGTCCATCGTCCCGACGCAGGAGGAAGGGCTGAAACTGGACCCGCGCCTGAACCAGCGGGCGACCTCGCGCAACATCGACCTTGGCGGTGCCTTTGCCGCCTTCCGCGCCAAGGGCCAGAAGCACCGCAACGCCGCCCTGACCGAAGCCGTTGCCCGCACCCTGAACTACGGATGCGGTGGATACGACGCCACCCCGCTTTTCGAGCGGCTTGAAGACGAGTCGGGCGCGTCCATCCGCGCCGTCTGGACCCCGACCGCCGCCAACTTCTTCGGGCGCGTCTCGGGCGGGACGCTGGACGACCTGTTCAAAGACCTGCTGGAACAAGACGAGGACAGCCCCGCTTTCAAATCCTTCCGCAGCTTGAAGAAGGGGGCGAAAGCCGAGGCGATGGAGGCCATCTTTGCCGATCCGAAAGGCAGCGAATGGCCCGTGACCGATGCCCAAGCCGCCAAGATCGCGGAATGGGTGCCGGACTGCGCCTGACACCACCGAGGGGCGGACGGCCCGCCCCTCACCCGCTTACATTTCGGGACGAAACAGATGCAGCACTATATCGCGACCTACTGGAACAGCACCGCCTGGACGGACCTGCATGACGAACCCCTGACGTTCAAGGATGCCGAAGATAAGGCGACCTCCGCCTTGTTGAAGGGAAGCGGCCCGACGCGGCTGCGCCCTGCCGGTCAAGCCGATTACCTGTCGGATATTTCCGCCGAGCAGATCGACGCGCTCCACGCCTACGCCACCCAGTATGGCAAGGACTGGAAAGACTATCTGGGCATCGAATGGCAATGCGCCACCGCGCCCGCGCTCCTGCACCGGCTTCGCAACACGCACGGGCCAAGCTGGCTTGCCGCTTTCACGTTCCCGCAGGATGACCTATCCTGATCCGGCAATTCGGTCCTCGGACCAGACCCTATTCCTTGTGGTGAGGAATTGACCTGCCGCCCCTTCGGGGGCGGCTTTTTTCGTTGCGGGATCGCACGTCCCGCGCCAAAGCATCCCCCATGAAAGTTATCTACGATCATACGGCGCGCACCTTCACGATGCAGGGCCAGTTCCTGACCAGCACCTATCCCATCGAGGAGTTTCCCGGCTGGCTGGAGTTCTATCGCGGGATGCAGGCCAACTATCCGAAGGCCAAGGGTACCTACGATGCCACGGTCATCGCCCTTGAAGCTTTCGCAAAGGAATTGCCCGTCCGGTCAAGTTGACCAGGAGGGCGACGAGCCGATGGCCCGCCGCCCTCCTGATCCGGTGCTACCCGCGCGGGGGTCGCTGCGCGGCATGTCATGGTCGTGTCGAAGTGCAGCGGACGAAAGTCCTACCGCCTTGCCTCGCCTAGCGTCGGACCCGATCCTGCTTTTGACTCACTGTCAGACCCATCGACGGCTTTCACCAACGATATGACGTGTGCGCGGTCGAACTTCGCCGGAAACTCGAAGAACGGTATTGCAGCCTGCGAACAAGCGCGTCTCTTGATCTTGTCGCTTTCTTCCGCGCGGATGCGGCTTTGGCGGGTGTTGCCGTAATGTCCGCTGCCTTGGTATTCCACCACCGCCGCCACCGCCAAACCTGGATCGAGGACCACGAAATCGGCCCGCTTCGAGTTCACCGACATATACCGGCGATAGTCGCGGTTCTTCAGAAATGATCCGTAGGAAACTTGGCACATGACGGTCCAGCCGGAAGGCAGTTCTCCGCGCAGCATCTTGAACAACCGTTCCTCGGTCTTGTTCATCAATGCCCTGCGCTCGAAAGGCGGCGCGAATATAGGCCCCTTTTGCATCAGGAAAGCGATGCCCAGAAGCGCGACGACTGCCAAGACGATCATGGTCAGATTGTAAGATGTCGCATCCATAGGTTGAATCCCGTTGGTCAAGGCAAGGTTGAGTTCAGCGCGGTTCTATAATTACCGACCGTTGCGGCTCAACCCTGCGTTCATGGCGCCTCCCTCGTGCCGTTCGGTCTAGGGCTGTCGCCCTGGCCCTGCCTGCCCGAGTGACCGCGCTCCAGGCTCCGGCCGTTCCGGCCTCCGCCCCGAACCTCGCTCGCCCCTTCTCCCTTCGCGCCAGGA
>NZ_JBNJLK010000027.1:0-17788 GCF_051195255.1 Falsirhodobacter sp. 1013
CCGCTGTCCAGAAGTCTTCCTCTCAGCCATCGCCCTCGCCGCAACCGTCCTCTACTGGTTAGGAATCCTGACCCTAGGTGTTCTATCCCGGCAATTGGTGGATCGGGTTCAGGATGAATCGATCCGGCTCTTCTGGCTTTATCCCCCTGTCTTTCAACGCCTTCCTGAACCAGTCGGCACCATAGCCCCTGTCGGCCAGCAGCCACTCCGCCTTTGGCAAGCTGCCCAGCAGGGCTGCCGCGCCTGTGTAGTCGCTGACTTGGCCTGCCGTCATGAAGAACCGGATCGGGGGGCCATCGGCATCGGTGACGGCATGCAGCTTGGTGTTCATGCCGCCCTTCGTGCGGCCGATCAGACGGCCCCTCTGGTCGCCTGGCCCCCCTTTTTCGACCGCAGGCTGGTCGCCGTGCGGTGCGCCTTGAGGTAGGTCGCGTCAATCATAACCGTCTTCGAGACGGCGGCCCCGGCGGCCAGCCCAGCCATCATCCGGGCGAAGACTCCCTTGTCGCTCCACCGCTTCCACCGGTTGTAGAGCGTCTTCGGCGGGCCATATTCCTTCGGTGCATCGCGCCACCGCAAGCCATCGCGGTTGATGAAGATTATCCCGCTCAACACTCGCCGGTCATCGACGCGGGGGTTGCGTTCGCAGGCTCACCTATTGGGAAAAAGGGCTGCAGCCGCGCCATCCGCGCTTCTGTCAGCTAAAAGAGGTTGCTCATCGTTCAGTCTCCTTGAGGAGCCTGAAGCAGGCCGAACGCGCATGATCAATGGGTCCTGACCCTAGGGTGTGAGGCCGCCGAGGGTCTTGAGCCTGCGCGCGAAGTTGTAGGCCGCCATGACGTCGGCGAGGTGGGCGCGGAGCTGGTCATGGCTGTCGTAGTGGAAGCGCTTGACGGCGGCCTCCTTGATCGTGCGGTTCATCCGCTCGACCTGGCGATTTGTCGGGACAACAGTCCCCCGGACTGTGGTCTGATCCTACAAACCCCACCGGTGGGTTTGGTCCGCCTGTGCTCGATCCCGTTGGCCTTGCAGATCATGGCGAAGCGCATCGGGCGGGAGTAGATGGTGCTCCGGTTCCGAGGCTGCTCGGCGAACCGGATGCCGTTATCGGCATGAACCTGATACGGCACGGCCTCGATGAAACCCGACATGCCCTATCTCCCAGAGCCATGCAGAAACTTACCACAAAGCGGAGTTTCCACACAGCTGCGGATCTAAGTGCTGTGACCGGCCGCTGCGGCCACAGCTGTCAAATCAGGAAGTCGTCAATCCAGAAGCTTTGCGAAATCCTCATTCAGCTGTGCCAATGACGTTTCAATGCTCGCTCGTCGGTCGGAGATCCAAGCGTCCTGGTCTGCAAGACGGTCGCGGGCCGCAGCGATCATCCGTTCCATTTCCGCCGGTTGCGGGCCGCCGGAGGTCGCACGGGCGCGGATGATCGCCGCGGGATCCAGCGTGGCGCGGAATGTCGCCTCATTGATAGGCAGATCCTGCGGATAATTCGTTCGCTCGACCGCTTCGGCGTAGATGCGGCGCGCCTCGGAATAGGGGAAGTCCAAGGGTCCAAATCCCTCCTGCCGTGCATGCGTCACGATTTCCGAGGCGAAGTGATGGCCGACCCGGAAGGGCATCCCGTGTTCGCGCATCAGCAGATCGGCCAGTTCCTGCGAGGCGGTCCAGTCGCTGTTCAGTTCCTCCAGCGCCCGTTCGGGGTTGATGTTCAGCGCGCCGAGGATGTCGTCCAGACCCCCCAGAACGTCGGTGGCCGCGTCGATCATGTCGCCGTTGCGCTTGGTGCTCTTGGCGTCGCTCATCCCTGGCGGCAGGTTGTGGGCCTGCAGGGCCGGACCCATGGCGAGCGTCAGTGCCTCCGACGCGTCGCTGCGGGTCGAGTTGAGGATGCCGGGATTGCGCTTCTGCGGCATGGCGCTGGAGACGTAGGTGTTGTCTCCTCCTTCCTGCAGCAGGATCCACGGGCGTGTTTGGCTATACTGCCCCATGACATCCTCGATGAAGCTGCCCGAGTGCAGCGCGATCGAGGTGACGATGGAGGACAGTTCCACCGCCTGATCGACCGGCGCGATCTGGGCCGCGTCATAGGCGTTGTCCACGATGGCAGCAAAGCCGAGATACTCTGCCATCCGCTCCCGGTTCAGCGGCCAACTGGTTCCGTTCAGCACCGTCGTTCCCATGGCCGACCGATCCAGACGGGCATAGGCCTCGCGGATGCGCTGCGCGTCGCGGTCAAGGCCCGCCGCATGGCCCAGAAGATAATGGCCGTAGCTGTTGGGCTGGGCCGCCACTCCGTTGGTGTAGTTCGGGACGATGGTGTCCACGTGCTGCGCCGCGAGGTCCACCATCGTGCGCGACGTGGTGTTGAGCTGGTCGGCCAACGCCAGCAGCCGTTCCCGCAGGATCGCGGTGCGGGCGGTCGACAGCATGTCCTGGCTGGACCGTCCGGCATGAAGCAGGGTGACGTCCTGCCCGCCCGCCTCGATCAGCAGCGGCTCGAACGTGATGACGCTTTGAGGGCGCTTGGCATCGGGCTTGTTGCCGTCTTCCAGCACCTGCACGAGCGCGGCCGCGATGCCGGGCGTCAGGGCGGGATCGAGCAGCCCCTCCTCGCTGTTGATGACGGCACTGGCCTTGTTGATCTCGCCGATCCAGAAGAAGCTGTCTCGCAATTCTGCGGATTGGGCGAGTGCGAAACCGGGCAGGCAAATCGCAAGAATGCCGGCAAGGGCGCTCCGGCTGCATCGGCGCGCGGCCGTTCCTTGCATCCAGGATCGATGGTCGAGATGTGTCATGATATCCTCCCTTGGAAAGGCGCCCGGCAAAGTCTCCTCGCAATGCGGCACCTTGCTCCAACAGTCTGTAGATTTGCGGCGGAGGGCAAGCCTTGGCCCAAGCGGGATAATGTCGGCGTTCGGGTTGGCGGGAAGCATTGCGAAGCGCAACACACAGTTGACTACCGGTATATGAATATATATTGATGTGTTAGTATGCAAGGAAATTCCATGTCACACTCACACCTTGGACATGATCACGGTCACGATCATTCTCATGTCCCAACCGTGAGCGGCGCGAACGAACGCAAGGTGCTGCTGTCCTTCTTCCTGATCTTCGGCTTCATGCTGGTCGAGGTGGTGGGTGGCATCCTGTCGGGGTCTCTCGCGCTTCTGGCGGATGCAGGCCACATGCTGACCGATGCCGCGGCGCTTGCACTGGCCTACGCCGCCTTCCGCTTCGGCCGCCGCGCCGCCGACAGCAAGCGCACCTTCGGATACCTGCGTTTCGAGGTGATCGCGGGTTTTCTGAACGCGCTGACACTGTTCGGCATCGTTGGCTGGATTGTCTATGAGGCGATCGAGCGGTTCCGGCAGCCGGGCGACATTCTTGCCAGTCCGATGATGCTGGTCGCGATAGTAGGACTGCTGATCAACCTCCTCGTCCTCTGGATCATGACACGGGGCGAGACGGAGCATGTGAACATCAAGGGCGCGATCCTGCACGTCATGGGCGATCTGCTCGGATCTGTCGGAGCGATCACTGCCGCGATCGTCATCTACCTGACCGGATGGACTCCGATCGACCCGATCCTGTCCATGGTCGTTGCACTGCTGATCCTGCGCAGCGCGTGGACGCTGATGGCGAAATCAATCCATATCCTGCTTGAAGGCGCGCCCGATAATGCAAAACCTGACGAGATCGAGCGAAAGCTGCTCGCGTCGGTTCCGGATCTTGCCGCGGTCAGTCACATTCATGTCTGGCAGATCACCTCGGGACGGACGATGGCGACGCTCAGCGTCCGCCCTGCCATCGACAGCAAGGCCAAAGCCGTCTCGCGCGAGGTCGAGCACCTGCTGATGTCCGATTTCGGGATAGAGCATTCGACCATTGCCATCGACTGGAACGATGACATTGAGGATCGGTGCAGTCTGCAGCAAATGCCTCATGGGCATGGGCACCGTCACGAAGGACATGCACATTGACCACCGCTGTCCCGGCACTGACCCATGACCAATTGTCACTTGTCTCGGAAGCGTTCAAGCTTCTGGGCGATCCGACACGGCTGCGCATTGTGATCTACTGCCTGGACGGTCCGAAATCCGTGGGCGACATCGCTGGGACGCTGAACCTCTCGCAGACGCTGGTGAGCCATCACCTGCGCTTGCTGCGCAGCGCACGGCTTCTGCGCGCCGAACGGCAATCGCGGCATGTCTACTACCAGATAGCCGATCATCACATCAGCCACATGATCGCGGACCTGACCGAACATGTGATGGAGGAGAACAGCTAGCGGCGGAACCTGAAGGTCCGCTTCACGCTCATAGCCATCACGTTCCCCTGTTCGAAACCGAACCAGACCGTGTGGAAACTCAAACAGGATTCACGGTTTGGGGGACTGTGGTATTGTTGGTCATGGCACATATTTCAGGCGATGACCGGTCCCAGCTTCTGCTCTTGCCGGATTCTGTGGACGACTATGTGGGGTCGGACAAAGTTGTCCGGTTCATCGATGCTTTCGTTGACGGGCTTGATCTAAAGGCTGGCGGGTTCAGGCGAAGACCACCGGCCGGCCGGGATATGATCCAGCCGATCTCTTGAAGCTCTACATCTACGGATACCTGAACCGGGTGCGGTCCAGCCGCCGGTTGAAGGTCGAGACGCGACGCAACCTCGAAGTTATCTGGCTGCTCCGCCGCCTGACGCCAGACTTCAAGACAATCGCCGACTTCCGACGCAACAACAGGACCGCGTTCCGTCAGGTGTTCCGGGAATTCGTCATGCTGTGCCGGGAACTCGACTTGTTCGGACGGGAGTTGATCGCGGTCGACGGCACCCGGATCAAGGCCGTGAACAGCCGGGAGCGGAATCTTACCAAGGCCAAGCTGGCCAAGGCGATCGCGGAGAGCGATGAACGCCTGGCGCGGTATCTCAAGCAACTCGATGAAGCCGACAAGGACGGCGAGGACGCGCCTGAGGGCCGGAGGGCCGGATCGTAGAGAGGCTTCAGGAGAAGATCGCGGTAATCCGGGAGAGGCGTGAACGCCTTGACGCTCATGGCAAAGCTCTTGCGGACAGCGGCGAGGACCAGATCTCGCTGACCGATCCGGACGCACGCGCGATGCACTCCAGCAGCCGCGTCGGGGTCGGTTACAACATCCAGATCGCGGTCGACACCAGGCACAAACTGATTGTGGAGCAGCAGGTCCACAACAAGGTCGGCGACCTGGGCCTGCTGACCCAGACGGCCAGGGCTGCGCGTGAGACCCTCGATGTGGCGCAGATCGCTGTCGTGGCCGACCGGGGATACTTCAAGATTGAGTATATCGAGGCCTGCGAGACGGCAGGCATCGTGCCCTACGTTCCCAAACCGCAGCGCGGATCCGACGTTGCCAAGGAATTTTTTCCCGAGGATCAATTCCACTACGACACCGAGGCGGACATCTACACATGCCCGGGCGGCGCGACGTTGAGCCGCGTGCGCCATCGACCGGTTCGTAACGAGATCCGCGTGTTCGATTATGTCAATGCCACCGCCTGCAGGTCCTGCACCCCCAAGTCGCGCTGCACCACCGCGGCCTACCGCCGATTATGCGTTACGAGAACGAGGCCGTGCTGGACCGGATGGCGAAACGGCTTGCCGCGCGACCCGGGGTGATGGACGGGCGACGCGAGAGCGTCAAGCACCCGTTCGGCTCCGTGAAGCAATGGATGGGCCAGGCCAAGGCGCGTTCCTGATGCGCAGGCTGGAAAGCGTGCGCGCCGAGTTCAGCCTGACGGCCCTCGCCTACAATCTCCGTCGCGCAATCAGCCTGATCGGCATTCCGGCGATGATTGCGGCCGTCAGACGGTAAGAGCTCACCAATTCCACGCAGTATCAGCCAATACTGGACTCAAGAGCCCTCCACAGGACCTCAGGACCAACGATCCAGCCGTGGATATGGCTTCCAAAAATAAAACCTTGGTCCAGCCGAAACCCCTGCACGCCACTAGGCGCCGCCACGTTCTCACACGGTCTGGAACGGTTTTGAATAGGGCAATAAATTGGTTTCAAAGCAAAAAATATCCTTCACGACTGTATAGCCAGAAGTTCATCAACTTACCGACCTGAGATATGAACATGACGGGTATGGTGGATGTCACTTTCGATCTACGTCTCTAGGACAAAGCCTTTCGTAAAGCCTTGTTCACGAAGGCACTCTTGTTGCCGACTGCCTCCAGCCGCTCCGCTACATCGGGATCGATTATGAAGTTCTGACGAACCTTGCGGCCTTCTGGCAGCATGGTCGGTCGGCCACGCCGCGCCTTGGCAAGAACCCGTCGCCCAGCTCGTTCACCTTACGGATTCCGTCAATCAACGTCTTATCCTTGGTCATAGCGTGTCCTTTCCCGGCTGTTGGCTTTGCTGAGGCTGATAACGCGCAATGCGTCGCCGCGAACGCACCATGCGACGACGAGAAGTCGATCATGGACCGGGACCAGACTAACAAATCTCGCCTCGCTATATTTTGACGATCCTCCGCTGTTACATCGGTATCCAATCTGCTTCCGCAACGTTGGAAAAGTCCAATCCTTGTTCCCGTATGGACGCAGGGCACCGCGCCGGGCGCTGACAAAGGCACGCTGCATTGCACCCATGCCTAGGCGCTTCCAATGCCTCTGCGACAGGTGGTGCCGATTCAAAGGTGCTCCGCGCCAATCCTGCCACGGCAGCTAAGCGCCTGATTTAGGAAGAGCGGCCAAGGATGCCGGAACCGATCATGCGGAAAAGGCTTTCGCCTTGCGGCGTCTTCCCTTGGCTGGACAGAAAGGCGTCCACGTCCATCTTGCTGGCTTTCCCACCTGAGCTGGGGGTCGGCTCATGACGGACAATCGCGTGATCCTGATCCTGTATCAGCAGCCACCGGTCGCCGTTGGAGCTTGCGTAGATCTCCGTCGTGGCAGGAGGTTCCTGGCCCCCGCCTCCTGATACGTCACGGCTGCGCACGTCGACCTGGACCTCCATGCGCTCGAAGGCGTCCTTCGGACCGACATAGCTTCCGGACACCGGAACGGTCTGGGCGATGCCGCGGGCCACCGTGGTTGGAATGAGGTTGGCCCCTCCCATCGTGCCGTTGGTCGGATCGAACGCGATCCAGCCGGGGCCCGGCACGAAGATGTCCCCCCACGCATGTGTGGCGCCGGCGCCCACTGTTCCGACGTCGTTCGGCCACAGATATCCGGACACCACGCGAGCGCCGAAGCCAAGCGCGCGGGCCCCCTCGACCAGAAGAACCGCAAGGTCGCGGCAGGACCCCCAACCACGGGACAAGGTGTGTTCCGGTGTCTGCGTGCCCTCGTCGTCACGGCTTTCGTACCGGATCTGGTTATGCACGCCAAGGTTCAGGTCCTTCAGCAGAGACAGCGTGTCCGTCGGCGCGGCCGCGATGAAGCTGCGGGCCCACTGCACCACCTTCGCAGAATCGTCCGGATAGTGTTGATCGGTGAGCGCACCAAGATCCCTCCAATCCTCGTCGGCGTATAGGAAGGGGTAAGACAGGGCCGAGGCGTCAATCTTAAACACCGGCCACGCCGGCGCGCCAAGTTCAACCTGAGCCGTGCTCTCGATGGTCAGCAGATCCGCGTTCTCCACAAATCGGGCCGTGGCGATGTCGTTGCCGAAGACATCCGTGGACCATGTCACCTCAGCCTCGGGGGAAAACGTGACCTGATGGGAAAGAAGCTTCAGGTCCCGGCTTTCCCGTGGCCGAAGCATCAAGCGGTGCGGCAGCAGCTGCACGTAAGTCCGGTACTGATAGGTCGTCCGATGGACGATGCTCAACTTCGGCATCTTCAGCTTCCTTTGCTTCACCGGGCGCTTATCGCCGGCATGAGGGATATGTGCCCTCTCCGTTCTCCCCAAAGCACACGGCGCCTGTTCATGGCCCTTTTACCTTGGATCATCGCCCGCCAGTTAGCACAAGGAACGGCTCCTTCTACGGCGGCAGAGCAAGGGAGGCGGACGGAAGCCTTTTTTTTCTGTGCCCCGAGCGAGCCAAGGCGTGCGCTTTTGCGCTGACAGATCCTTGCGCAGAGCACCTTGGGAAGAGGCGGCATCAACCCTTCATAAGAGTGAGCCATCCAGTATCATCTGGCCGGCCTCATGGAGGACCCCTGATGGGATCCGTCGCCAAAAAATCAGATCATCGACATCGCTGACGTCCGGGTATCGATTGAGCCGCGCTCGATCTTCAACGCCTCCTATGGCTCGCCGGACCGTGACCCTCCAAACCGGCATGGCAAAGTCAAAGCCGTCCCCAAGGCCCACGTGCGAAAAGACCCCCAGAGCAAGAGCGAAAAGATGTGGGGCGACTTGCTGAGATAGGGCGAGTCCTTGACCATCGTACCCTGATCCGGCTCTCCTCGCGTGATTGCGCCAATGCCGGCAGGGCGGCCCTGTAGTCCAAGCCAGTGACGCCGGATCTGCCTTGTGGGACGCCAACGCTTAGGTCATGCACCGCTTTGTCGCCTCATCTTTGTTGCCGGACGCCGGCTCTTGCCGGCTATTCCGGCTCATCCTAGGTCGGAAACTCGCAACCGTTTTGGATGTCTATGGCTGCGCCCGCCGCGTTGCGCAGTCTTGGTCGCCATGGTCGATGGTCGTGGCTTACGGTTCCTGGCCTCGTGGCCGCAGCAGATCTAGCAATAGCTCACCGGGCCGCGCCGGATGATATCGGGCAGGTTCTGCACGTAGGACACAAGATTGACCGCGCCGTTGTAAGCGTCGCCAACTAAGTGGCCGGGCAAGGTACCACTCTAGGTATCATTGATACTTCACGGTGCTGAGCTACCTCAGAAAAGCCGATGTGGCATTCCCTCGATAGATCGGCCCTTTGTGATGCCAGACCGCGCCTTCGCTTCCGTCGAATGCCTGCCGCCGATCCGTCATGACCGTTGGAACGACATTTCCTATCAGGACGCGGGCCAATCCGTGCTGCAGTCTACGGACCTGCACCTGCTCGCCTTTCAACCATTCGCCCTACCAGCCCGGCTGATCGAGAACAGGACCGCGGTTCGGAGGAGCTACCTTGCTCTTCTGGCCGCCGCAGAGGAGAACCGTGTCATCAGCCCTGCGGCCGTGTGGCTGATCGACAACCACCACATCGCCGACGAGACCTTCCGCCACCTGCGTCGTGACCTTCGGCCTGCCGCCTATCACGCATTACCAACGTTGCGGCTGGCGAGTGGCGAGGACGTGCCCCGCATCCTGGCGCTGGTGTGGATCTACGTGGCCAAGGCCAATTCCGACACGACGCTGCCGACCCTGACGAGCATCGTCGAAGGCATGCAGCGCGGCGTTGACCTCACCATTGCCGAAGTCTGGGCCGTACCGGCGCTTCTCCGCTTCGTGCTGCTTGAAAACCTGCGCCGCCTGTCGGACCGCGTGGCGCAAAGCCATCATCTTCGCGGCACGGCGAATGAACTGGCGGACCGTCTGGCGCTCGCGTCCCCCGCCGAGGTTCCCGCACTCTTAGCCCTGTCTTCCCACGCGACCCGGCATGCTGCCTTCGCAGCCCAACTGGCCTACCGCACAAGCGCCATGACCGGGGCGATGGGCCCGGCGCTGGTCTGGTTGGAGGCGCAGCTTCATGCGGCCGGCGAGACGGTGGAGCAGGTTGTTGCAAGCGAACATGTCCGCCAGGCGGCGACAAACGTCACGATGGGAAACATCCTGCGCAGCCTGCGGCTGATCGACGAGGTGGACTGGCTGAGCTGGTTCGAAACGGTCGCCGTCGTGTGCCACACCCTGCGAGAGGCGGAAGATTACGCGCGTCTCGACAAGGACACCCGCAATGTCTACCGCGAGACGATCGAGCGCCTTGCCCGCCGCTCTCCCCTGACAGAGGTGGGAATGGCGAAACTGGCGCTGGATCTGTCGGAAGGGGCCGATCCCGGTCCGTGGCTGCTGGGCGATCGTCTGCCCGAACTGAGACGGGCGGCAGCCTATCGGCCATCTCCGAAAGAACATGTGCAGGCGCTGTGGCGGAGGACTGGCTGGGTCGGGCTTGCCGCGCCGGTGGGCTTGGGGGCGGCCGCAATCGCGGCGCTGATGATCTGGACGTTGACGGCATCCCTCGGCGTGTTGGGGGTGCTCTTCCTTCTGGCTCTGCTGCCCGCGTCAGAGGCGGCCACGGCCCTGCTTCACCGCGCGGTCGGCTGGGCCTTCCCGCCCGCGCGCCTGCCATCTTACGACTTTTCACGCGGCATCCCCGAAAGGGCGCGGACGCTTGTCGTCATTCCCTGTCTTCTCAGCTCTCGGGACGAGATCGACGCGCTGTTGCGCAACATCGAACTGCACTACCTGTCCAATTCTCAAGGCGCCATCGACTTTGCACTATTAAGCGACTGGACCGATTGCGCCGAGCCGCATCGGGCTGACGACGGTCCGCTTCTTGGCCATGCGACCGGTGGGATCGACGCGCTGGCCGCGCGCTATTCCGCGACGGGACGGCGCTTCTTCCTGCTGCATCGGCGTCGCATCCACAACGCCCGCGAAGGTGTCTGGATGGGATGGGAGCGCAAGCGCGGCAAGCTGGTGGAGTTGAACGCCCTGTTGCGCGGTGATCCCGACACCTCGTTCCTGCCATCGGGACCGCGCCCGCCTGCCAGTGTGCGTTTCGTGATGACGTTGGACAGCGACACGCGGCTGCTGCGCGACAGCGTGGCCGCGCTGGCGGGAAAATTGGCTCACCCGGTCAACCGCCCCGTGGCCGACGTGTCAGGCCGGGTCGTCGGGGGGCACGCGATCCTGCAACCTCGCGTTACCCCTTCCCTGACCACGGGGCGGGAGGCATCGCTCTTCCAGCGCATGTTCTCGGCCCATCGCGGGCTGGACCCCTACGTCTTCACCGTGTCGGACACCTATCAGGATTTTGCGGGGGAAGGCAGCTTCACCGGCAAGGGGCTCTACGACATCGATGCGTTCGCGGCAGCGACAGAGGGGCGCATGCCGGAAAACACGGTGCTGTCGCACGATCTTCTGGAAGGGTCCTTCGCCCGCGCGGCGCTTGTGACGGACGTGCAGGTGGTGGAGGATTTCCCCATCGCCTATCACGTCGATGCGGCTCGTCAGCACCGGTGGATGCGCGGCGACTGGCAGTTGCTGCCGTTCATCCTGTCGCCCGGCAACGGGATCGGGGGGCTGGGGCGGTTCAAGATGGTGGACAACCTCCGTCGGGCCTTGCTGCCGGTGACGTGGATTGCCGCGTCGGTGGGCGGATGGCTGACGCTGTCGGCCGGGGACGCGGTCCGCTGGCAAGGCCTGCTGGTGCTGGTGCTTCTTTTGGGTCCGTTGTGCAGCTTCCTGTCGGGGGTGCTGCCGGGGCATCCGTCGGTTCCTGTGACGCGTCATGGTCGAACCCTGATCCTTGAGGCGTTCGAGACCTTCGGAAGTTTCATCCTTCGGTTGGCCTTCCTGCCGCACCAGGCGCTTTTGTCCGTGGATGCCCTGATTCGCAGCCTCTACCGGATGCGGATCAGCCATGAAAACCTGCTGGAATGGCGCAGCAACAGCCAAGTGGTGTCGTCGGTGGGGGTGACCTTTTGGGGCCATGTCCGCATGATGGCGGTGGCCCCGATGCTGGCCTTCGCAACTGTGGCCCTTGTGGCAGTCGTCAATCCACCCGCATTAGAGCTGACGACGCTGTTCGCCCTTATCTGGCTGACCGCCCCTCTGACGGCTTGGGCAACCAGCCGGACCATGGAAACCCAGGACCGTCTGATCCTGCGGCCGGGGGATGCCGCTTCGTTGCGTCGCACCGCCCGCATCACCTGGCGCTTCTTCGAGACCTTCGTGACGCCGGCCACCCACCATCTGCCGCCCGACAACTATCAGGACGATCCGGCGCCCAAGCTGGCCGAGCGGACGTCGCCGTCCAACATCGGCCTGTATATGCTGTCGGTGCTGTCGGCGCGCGATTTCGGCTGGATCAGCCTGACCGACGCGGTCATCCGGATAGAGGACACCCTGTCCACCGTGGAACGGATGGAAAAGCATCGCGGACACCTGTTCAACTGGTATGACACGCGCGACCTGTCGGTGTTGTCACCGCGCTACGTCTCCTCGGTGGACAGCGGCAACCTCGCGGGACATCTTGTGACGCTGGGTTCGGCGTTGCGCGAATGGGCAGCCAGTTCCATTGTGCATGTGCCCAGCAATCCCCAAGGCATCGGCGACGTGCTGGACGTGCTTCGGATGGAGTTCGCAGCCATTCCGGACGACCGCCGCAGCCTGCGTCCCCTGCGCCGCCGGCTGGAGGAAGGGATCGACGGTTTCGCCGCCAGCCACGCCCTTCATCTGTCGCAGCCGCAACTGGCCGCCGTGCATGGGGCCAGCCTGTTGGTGATCGCGGCCGACATCCGTCGCCTGGTGTCGGGTTATGCCGCCGAATGCCGCCATGACAGTGAAATTCTCTGGTGGGCCGAGACTCTGCACGAGACGTGCGAGGCCGCCATCTACGTCCCGGATCCTGCGCAGATGCAGGCCCGTATGTGGGCCTTGGGTGAGCGCGCCCGCGCTTTGGCATTCGGCATGGATTTTGGGTTTCTGAAGGACCCTGAACGCAACCTGCTGTCCATCGGTTACCGAGTGGAAGCCTCGCAGCTGGACGAAAGCTGCTACGACCTTCTGGCCTCCGAAGCGCGGTTGGCGAGCCTGTTCGCGATCGCCAAAGGCGATCTGCCGAACACCCACTGGTTCCGGCTTGGGCGACCGATCGCGGCACTGGGCCCTAGAGGAACGCTTCTGTCCTGGTCGGGATCGATGTTCGAATACCTGATGCCACCGCTGGTCATGAGGGAAACACTGGGCGGTATCCTGCACGCATCCACCGATGGTGCCGTCGGAGAGCAGATCGCCTACGGTCGTGCGCGGGGCGTCCCGTGGGGGATATCCGAGTCGGCCTTCAACGGGCGCGATCTGGACATGAACTACCAATACTATGCATTTGGAGTTCCAGCGTTGGCGCTGAAACGGACCGTATCGGATGATCTGGTGGTCGCGCCCTATGCCTCGTTGCTCGCCAGCCAGTTCCGCCCGCGCGAGGCTGTCCGGAACCTGTCACGGTTGGCGCAGATGGGCGCGCTCGGGCCTTACGGGTTCTATGATGCTGTCGACTTCACGGCCGGCCGCCTGCCGGAAGGCGCGTCTCAGGCCGTCGTGCGCAATGTCATGGCACACCATCAGGGCATGTCTATCGTCGCCGTGGCCAACACGGTGCTGGAAGGCATTCACCGCGACCGGTTCCACAACGATCCGGTGATCGAAGCGGCCGAGCTTCTGCTTCAGGAAAAAGCGCCGCGGGAGATCGTGCCTGTGACCCGTCCGGCCGAAGGACGCAGCCCCGCCGGCCAAGAGGTTGCCTCGGGGGGGGCCGCGCAGACGGTGGTGGCCGAACCGGCCTTAGCGGGCCGCGCGGTGACGCTGCTGTCCAACGGCCGTTACGCCAAGATGGTGACGGCCGCAGGCGCGGGATCCTCGCGCCGCGGCACACATGCCGTCACCCGGTGGCGGCCGGATCCAACGCTCGACCGCGATGGCCTGTTCTTCTTCCTGCGAGACACCGAAAGCCACCACTGGTGGTCCACCACGACCACGCCTCGCCCTGCGCCGGGGGAAAAGGCCACGACCACCCTGTCGGACCACAAGGCCGAATTCTTCAAGACCGCCCACGGGATCGAAAGCGTCCTTGAATGCATCGTCGCCTCCGAGGCGGACGCCGAAGGGCACCGCCTGACCCTGCGCAACCGCTCCGCCCGCACCCGCAGCATCGAGGTGACGTCCTATGGAGAGATCGTACTGGACCTGCCCGCCGCGGATCACGGGCATCCGGCTTTTTCCAAGATGTTCGTGCGCACCACCATCGCGAGCGACTTGTCCATGGTGACGGCGCGGCGGAACGCACGGGGGCAGGAACCCGTGCTGCATCTGGCGCATCTGCTGTGCGGCGGGGGCACCGACCCTCAGGCGGAAACCGATCGTCGCGCCTTCATCGGCCGGGGGCGCCGGCTTGGCAACGCCGTGGCCTTCGATCCGGCGCAACGCCTGTCCGGGGGGGACGGTTTCACCCTTGATCCCGTCTTTGCGCTGCGCCGCACGGTGCGCATCCATCCGGGGGCCGAGGTCACGCTGACCTACTGGACCCTGGTGGCCGAGGACGAAGCTGCCTTGGCCAGCGCCGTGCGCCATTACGCCGATCCTGCCGTCTACGATCATGAAAACCGGCTGGCATGGACACGCTCGCAGGTCCAGCTGCGCCACATCGACAGCACGCTGGAGGAAGCGGCCGTTTTCCGCGCCTATGCCGCGGTCCTGATCTATCCCGACGGCAAGATGGGGATACGCGACCGGGATATCGCCGACGCCGTGGCGCCGCAATCGGCGCTTTGGGGGTTCGGGATCTCGGGCGATTGCCCGATCTTCGTGCTGCGGATCGACACTCCCGCCGATCTTGCCATTGCGCGCGAGGCGATGCGAATGATGCTCTATTTCCGGCATCGCGGCGTGGCGGCGGATCTTGTCATCCTCAACGACCGCGCCTCCAGCTACACCCAGGATCTGCAGAACGCACTTGTGGCTTTGCGCGAAAGTTTCGCGCATTCCGAACACGAGGCCAAGGGCAGGGAGCATGTCTTCGTGCTGCGGCAGGATCAGGTGGAGGTCGGGGCCCTGCGCGGGCTTCTCGCCACCGCACGCGTGGTCCTGCACACCCGGAACGGCACCTTGGGCGAACAGCTGGCACGAATGCAGCCTGAAATCGCGCGTCCACCCCTCCGCCTCAACCTCGCCCCGCCCGTGGCGGCACCCCACGCCACGCCGGCCTTCCCCAAGGAGCGGCTGGCCCATTTCAACGGCTATGGCGGATTTTCCGCCGACGGCCGCGAATACGTCACGCGCCTGCGCCACGGCCAGGCGACGCCGCACCCGTGGATCAACGTCATCGCGCGGGACGGCTTCGGGGGCCACATCTCGGCGGAGGGAGCGGGCTTCACCTGGGCCGCGAATTCGCGCGATTACCAGATCACGCCTTGGTCCAACGATCCCGTCGAAAATCGCATGATGGAGGGGATTGTCCTGCGAGACCGGGACGGCGGACGCCTGTTCACGCCCTTTGCGGGGTTGTCGACCGATCCCGGCGCCATCTTCGAGGCGCGGCACGGCATGGGTTACAGCGGCTTCCGGTCTTGGACCGATGCGCTGGACCTGGACGCCGTGCAGGTGCTGCTGTCGTCAGGTCCAGCCAAGCTGACTCGGCTGCGGGTGACCAACAAAGGCGCGAGGCAGATGGAACTGGAGTGCCTCGGCTATGCAGAGCTGATCCTCGGGAACGACCGCGGACGCACCGCCCCGTCTGTTCGGGTGGAACGGAAGGGCGACGCGCTGATCGCCCGCAACCCGGCGTCGGTCGAGTTCCCGGGCCGTGCCATGGCGCTGGCCTGCAACCGGCCGGTGGCCGATGTGCAGGCGTGCCGACAGGCCGTGTTCGGCAAGGGCGACCTGTCCCGTCCAGACGCGCTGGTCCGCTGGCCCGCCATGGGGGGGACGGACGGTGACCCCTGCGCGGCCCTTCTCGTGCGGCTGACCCTTGCCCCCGGAGAAACGACGGAGCTGGTCTTCGCCCTTGCCGATGCGCCGGAGGCCGATCTCCCGGATGTGCTGGCGAGAGCCATGGCGGCCGGTGCCGTGGAGGAGGCTATGACGGCGGCCGGTGCCGAATGGAAGGGGCTTCTGGACACGCTTCAGGTCAAGACACCCGATCCGAAGCTAGATCTAATGGTCAACACCTGGCTTCCGTATCAGAGCCTCGCCTGTCGGATACGGGCGCGGACGGCCTTCTACCAAGCGTCCGGCGCGTTCGGGTTCCGCGATCAGCTTCAGGACACGTCGGCAATGATCCTTCAGGATCCGGCCCTTTGCCGTCGCCAGATCCTGAACGCCGCAGGGCGGCAATTCCCGGAAGGCGACGTGCAGCACTGGTGGCTGCCTGCCACGGGCGCGGGCGTCCGCACCATGATTTCGGACGATGTGGTCTGGCTGGGTCATATCACCGAACGCTACCTGCGGATGACCGGCGATGCCGCCATTCTGGACGAGCCTGTGTCGTTCCTGAATGGCCCGCATCTTGAACCCGGGCAACATGACGCCTTCTTCGCCCCCGAGTCCGGGGGAGTGGCGAGCCTTTACGAGCATTGTGCCCTTGCGCTGGATCTGGCGGTGGCCCGGACAGGGCGGAACGGTCTGCCGCTGATCCTTGGCGGGGACTGGAACGACGGCATGAATCGCGTCGGAGAGGCGGGCCAAGGCGAAAGCGTGTGGATGGCGTGGTTCCTGGCGGCGACGCTGGACAGCTTTATCCCGTTGGCCAAGGAGCGTGGAGACGTGAAACGTGCCGCCCTTTGGCAGGCGCATCGGGTAAATCTCACCCATGCGGTGGACGCGGCCGGATGGGATGGCGGCTGGTATCGTCGGGGATATTTCGATGATGGCACCCCGCTCGGATCAGCCACGCAGGGCGAATGCCGCATCGATTCCATCGCACAAAGCTGGGCCGCCATTTCGGGTGCAGGGCGTCAGGATCGCGTGGATGTGGCGCTGGACGCTGCGCTGGCGCATCTGCAGGACAGGGAGGCGGGTATCCTGCGTCTCTTCAGCCCACCCTTTGAACAGTCCCCCATGACCCCCGGTTACATCAAGGCCTATCCCCCCGGCGTCCGCGAGAATGGGGGACAATACACGCACGCGGCCGCGTGGATGATCTATGCCCTTGCACGTCGCGACCGGGGGACGGACGCCCATCAGCTCTTCGACCTGCTGAACCCGATAAGCCATTCGGCCACGCCGGAGGCCGCCGAACGTTACCGGGTGGAGCCCTATGTCATGGCCGCCGACATCTACGGCGAGGGCCTCAAGACGGGGCGTGGGGGCTGGACGTGGTACACAGGCTCGGCGGGCTGGATGTATCGCGCGGCCGTGGAGGGCATTCTCGGCATCACGCTGGAAGGGGGCACGAAGGTCCGGGTCACGCCCGCCCTTCCGAGCCATTGGCCCGGCTTCAACGCCATCCTGCGACGGGAGGGGCACGAGCACCACATTGAGGTTTCACGGAAAGATGGCGAGGTCGTGGTCACGCTGGATGGCGAGCTTCCGAACGAACATGGAGCCTTTGTCTTGAAGGTCAGTAAAGCAAAGAGCGCCTGATTGAGGTGCCTGATCATCCTCAGCACATGAATGCCCGCAAGAGACGTGACGTCAGATTGAGCGGCGGCGATCCAGCCGAGCTGCATTGAGAGGAGCTGCTCGAGCGTAAGCGGTGCATAGACCCCATATCGCAATAGAATAAGGGATTTCGGACATTCTGCTCACCCGTCGAAGGAGCAGAAATGGCAAAAACAGACAGCGTCGAGCTGACCACGATCTGGGGGATCCCGGTCAGTTCCACCAACGGTCGGCGCGCTTGGGGGCGCGATCAGATCGCGTCCGCGGCCACATCTCTGTTTTCTACAGCGTCGAACCGGGTGCCGTGGCGTAGGATGCTCCACGCGGTTCGGGCCAATTTGTTGGCCAGCGCAATGGCGGCCTTGTTGTGTGGCATCCGGGCGACGGCATCCGTCAGCCAAGTTCCGAAACTGAACGCGGGCCATCGGTTCGGACGCATCATGATCACCTTCGCCGCCTGGACGAACAGCATCCGCAGGTATCGGCTGCCTCGCTTGGTGACTCGGCCGAGAACCGTGCGTCCACTGG
>NZ_JBNJLK010000028.1:0-14358 GCF_051195255.1 Falsirhodobacter sp. 1013
GAGCCTCGCGGTCGCACGGGAAAAGCTGGAGGATTGGCGTCGACACCACAACGAAGACCGACCCCACAGCGCGATCGCGGTGCATTGCCCCGGCGACGCCGCCAGCCCGCCGCCATGACCAAGCCGGAAAATCCAGCATCCGGCGGTCCAAGGTTGAAGAGCAGAGCAACGGAGCGGACCCGCTCTAGCTTCGGAGCAAAGATGACGCGAAAGTCCCATACGGGACCTTCGCCTTCTTCCGATCTTAAGCTGCCGGTTGCTCCGCACGCTGCCGGATCATGCCCCACATCGCGAGCGCCAGTGCGACGTTCGCCATGCCAAGGCAGCCAACGACCCTCAAAGCACCCTCCGCCCCCGTTCCTGCGATCAGCGCCCCGCCCAGCATGGGGGCCGCTGCCTGCGCCAGAAGAGAGGGCCGCGCCAGACGGCCCATCACGACCGGATAGCGATCCGCCCCGAACAGCGCCAAGGGCAGTGAACCGCGCGCGATGGAGAAGATGCCATTGCCTGCGCCATAGAGGATCACGGCCAGACCCGGCACGTCCATATCCAGCGCCAGAAGCACAAGGCCGGTTGCGACACTGCCGGTCGCGACGATCAGCGTCCAGATCGGGTGGTGCCGTCCGCGCCCCGCCATCTCAACGACACGCGCCGCGACCTGTGCGGGGCCGAGCAGCGCGCCGATGGCGACGGCCTCCGAAAGCGACAGTCCCTGCGCCTGAAGGAGCGTCAGCAGATGCACCGAGATCAGGGTGACGGCCAGCCCGGCGGTGACAAGGATCGCGGCCATGATCAGGAACGCCATTCGCTCGTGGCCGACCAACGAAGCGGAGCCTGCGGCGTGCTGATCCGCCTCGGGCCGCACCTGCGGCTCCTTCGGGATCAGGCGGAAGATCAGGGGCAGACAGATCAGCAGGTGGATCACCGCATAGGTCGCCGCCGTCCCGCGCCAGCCGACCTGATCCAGCAGCCACGAGGACAGCGGCCAGCAGACCGTGCTGGCGAACCCGCCCCACAGGGTCAAGGCCGTAATCGCCGCCCTCGCATCCTGCTTGTAGAGACGGCCAAGCGTGGCAAAGGCCGGATCGTAAAGCCCCGCGCCCATCCCCAGACCCATGATGCACCATCCGGCATAGAAGGCAGGAAGGTTCGGAGCCGTCGCAACGAGGATGAGGCCCGATGCCAGAAGGATGCACCCTGCGGCCAGCACGGGCCGTCCGCCGAAGCGAGCAATGGCATTACCCACCTGTGGCGACACCATTCCGGCGCAGGACAGTGCGACCGAGATTGCCCCCACCACCCACGGCAGCGGCCAACCTGTGTCTGCCACGATGGGCGCGGCGAGAACCGCCATCAGGTAGTAGCTGCTGCCCCATGCGAAGATCTGCACGATGCCAAGGGCCGAGATCACCGGCCAGCGTCGCGCCGTCTGCATCAGGTCGCGTCCTTCAGGTTCAGGCGCTCCTGCACCTTCTTGGCGGCTTCCTTGCGCTCGCTGTAGCGGTCGGTCAGGTCGGGCCGATCGCGCGTCAGGAGTGTGAAGCGCACCAGCTCCTCCATCACGTCCACGATCCGGTCATAGTAAGGCGACGGCTTCATGCGGCCGTCCTCCTCGAACTCCTGATACGCCTTGGCGACCGACGACTGGTTCGGGATCGTCACCATCCGCATCCAGCGCCCCAGGATGCGCATCTGGTTCAGGGCGTTGAAGCTCTGCGATCCGCCCGACACCTGCATGATGGCCAGCGTCCGCCCCTGCGTGGGGCGAATGGCGCCCATGGATAGCGGTATCCAGTCGATCTGCGACTTCATCACGCCGGTCATCGCACCGTGCCGTTCGGGGCTGGTCCAGACCTGCCCCTCGGACCAGAGGCACAGATCGCGCAGCTCCTGCACCTTGGGATGATCGGCCTCGGCATCATCCGGCAGCGGCAGGCCGTCCGCATGGAACACCCGCGTCTCGCAGCCGAAGTGGCGCAGCAGGCGTTCGGCTTCCAACGTGGCGAAGCGGCTGTAGGACCGTTCGCGGAGCGAGCCATACAGCAGCAGGATGCGCGGCGGCGGGCCGTCGATCTGCGGCAGGCGCAGGGCCTCGGGCGACAGGTTCGGCAGGTCGGGGATCATGCGCGGCCCTCCTTCAGCGCGGCATCGTGGGGAAACCACTGACGGCCAAGGCGCAGGGCGACGTTCACGAGCAGGATCAGCACCGGCACCTCGACCAGCGGGCCGATGACGGCGGCGAAGGCCACGGGCGAGGCCAGACCGAAAGCCGCGATGGCGACGGCAATCGCCAACTCAAAGTTGTTGCCCGCCGCCGTGAAGGCGATGGCCGTGGTGCGGGGGTAGTCCTTGGCGATCCAGCGGCCCATCGCGAAGCTCACGATGAACTGGACGGCGAAATAGATCACCAGCGGCACGGCGATCCGCAGCGCGTCCATCGGCAGGCGCAGCACGTCTCCGCCCTTCAGGCTGAACATCGCGACGATGGTGAACAGCAGCGCCACCAGCGTCAGCGGACCGATCCTCGGCAGGAACCTGTCCTGATACCAACGCTCGCCCTTGCGGGCGATCAGGACACGGCGGGTCAGGTAGCCCGCGATGAAGGGCAGGCCGAGGTAGATCAGCACGGCCTCGGTCACCGTCCAGAACCCCACGTCGATCACGCTGCCTTCCAGCCCGAACAGGGGTGGCAGGACGGTCAGGAACAGCCAGGCGTAGGTGGAGAAGAACAGGATCTGGAAGATGGAGTTGAAGGCCACCAGCCCCGCGACATACTGGTTGTCGCCCCGCGCGAGCTGGTTCCAGACCAGCACCATGGCGATGCAGCGAGCGAGGCCGATCAGGATCAGGCCGGTCATGTATTCCGGCTGGTCGCGCAGGAAGATCACCGCCAGAGCGAACATCAGCACCGGGCCGATGATCCAGTTCTGGATCAGCGACAGCAGCAGCACGCGCTTGTCCGTGAACACCTGCGGCAGTTCCTCGTAGCGGACCTTTGCCAGCGGCGGATACATCATCAGGATCAGGCCGATGGCGATGGGGATGTTGGTGGAGCCGACGGACAAGGCGCCCATTGCCTCCGGCACACCGGTGAACACGGTGCCAAGCAAGATGCCGAATGCCATGGCCGCGAAGATCCACAGCGTCAGATAGCGGTCGAGGAAGGACAGCCGACGAGTCGGTTGCGACATGCTCATGATCTTCTCCGGGTCAGGCGGAACGGGTGCGGTTGCCGTGCTCGTCCACGACTTGCTCACCATCTTCCTTGGCGAAAGCGGCCCGCTGCGGCGGCAGGAGGTCCAGCACGGCCTCGGACGGGCGGCAGAGCTTTACACCCTTCGGGCTGACGACGATGGGCCGGTTGATGAGGATCGGATGCTCCATCATCGCGTCGATCAGGGCCTCATCCGACAGCGCTGGATCGTCCAGACCGAGGTCGGCATAGGGCGTGCCCTTCTTGCGCAGCAGATCGCGGGGGGCGATCCCCATTCGTTCGACGAGCTGCACCAACAGCGCCCGCGAGGGTGGTGTTTTCAGATACTCGACCACGTGCGGTTCGAGGCCCGCGTTGCGGATCATTGCCAGCGTGTTGCGGGACGTGCCGCAGGAGGGATTGTGGTAGATGATAACGTCCATGTCAGGCCCTTTCGGTGGCAGCAGGTTCGCAGGCGCATTCCAGCGCGGCCATTGCAGGTTCGCAGATGTCGGGATGGCCCTGGCAGCAGTCACGCATCAGGAACTCGATCAGGGCGGAGAAGGACGGGTAGAGCACGGTGTAGATGATGAATCGCCCGTCACGCCGCGACCGGATCAGGCCCGCGTGTTCCAGATGCGTCAGGTGGAAGGACAGACGCGAGGTGGTCGCGCCAATGGCCTCTCCGATGGCTCCCGCCGCCATGCCGTCCGGTCCCGCTTGGATCAGCAGCCGCACGATGCGGAGCCGCGTCTCCTGCGACAGCGCCGCAAAGGCGGCAAGCGCGCGGTCCTCTTCCATCGAATCAACCTCTCAACTAATGTTGATATGATGAGGAAAAGGAGATTCAAACGCAAGGCATGATGACAGGTGCAGAAGTCCGGTTTGTCTTATGATCGACATGAAGAGCCCATTTTTTTGTGCCGGCTGCTGTTTGCAATCGAGAATCTGGCGTGGCCGCGCAAGTCGCTCATATGTATTCGGCCTGTTGGGTCGGCTCGCGGGCCGTGGCCATGATGGGGTTACGCACGCGCCTTGGTCTCACTAGCCGTCAGGTCAACGACCTTCTGGGCTCTCAGACTCCGGGGGCGCAATTGATCCGTTCCATGCTGTTTTTCGCTCCTGCGAACTCCGTATTAGCTGGGGTGCGGTCAGATTGCGGCCGCAGCCATATCTCTGTCTCTTGCCGTGTCGAAGCTGGTGCCGTGGCGCAGGATGCTCCAGGCGATCCGGGCCAGCTTGTTGGCCAGCGCAATGGCCGCTTTGTTCCTCTGCATGCGCGTCACCGCTGCCGCCAGCCAGTTGCCGAAGCTGACGCTGCTCGAGGATCGCCTCGAACGAGTTATCTAAAGCGCGAAGGCCCGCCCGCACCGTGATCCCCTGCTCGATCAGGAAGGCGCGGATCTGGTTGATGGTTGCGGTCCACCGCGACACCAGGCGGGAGCGCACGCGGTGCAACGCTTGAAGATCGAGCTGGTCCCGGGTCTTTTCCGGGACGCACCGCAAGTTCGGACGCAAGGCGGCTTCAGCGATGGCCTCGGCATCGTTGTAGTCGTTCTTCTGGCCCTTGTTGAACGGCTTCACGTAAGTCGCAGGGATGATCCGCGGCTCGAAGCCCATTCCGCGCAAGGCGCGGCTGACAAAATGGGCGCTGAGGCAGGCCTCCATCCCGACCACGCAGTGCGGGAGGGCTGAGAATGTTTCCTGCAATGCAAAGCGCTTGATCTTCCGTCGCAGAACGACGTGGCCCGATCAGTCGAACCCGACCAGGTGGAACACGTCTTTTCCAATGTCGAGGCCGACAACGGCGAGGTTTTCGAGGCTTCCTTGTTCCTTGGCACACATGGCGGCTGGTCCTTGTTGCACGGTTGATCCCGATCCGGGAGAACACGACGTTCGGGGAAGCAGCCGGCACATCCCATTGGCGGACCGTCACAATAGCTCGCTGTTTCAGAAGATGCTGTGTTCGCTGGAAAGTGCCGCCCCCGGTGGGGCGCGGCAAGAGGCATCAGCGTAGCCGCTATGGGCTGGCTTTAGCCGGGATCAGCGACACGTAATCTTCGCCGCCCAGCTGCTCTTTGCGCTCAGTCTTGGCCGAGATGATCAGCGACGGGTTCATCAGCGCCTGCACTGCCGAGGCTGCCAAGACCTTTCCTGCTTGCAGCATTACCTTATGGGCATAGCCGCTTTCACCTTGTGCGACCATTCGCCAAGTGTGGGGCAGAGTGCCGTAGGCTTTGGTCGCGACGTAGACCTGACCGGTAGGCCCAGCCAGCTGACATCGCCACATCGGTCGCGCCGTGCAGAAAAGCCGGCTCCTCCCCAAACGCGTTCAAATCTTCGGACAGGACCTTGCCGCACTTCGCGACCCGGTTCTGAACTTCGGGCGAGAATGTGCGCTAAATACCCGCAACGGTGGGTGACCTCCTTGCCATTTACAAGAATCGTTCCCGCGGTCGGGCGCGCAATCCCGCCAAGGATCTTGATGATCGTCGACTTGCCCGCGCCGTTCGCACCGACAAGCCGGGGAAAGAGCCTTCTCGGAGGCTCTGCAAACGCCGGACGAAAAGCGGGAGGCGACGACGCTCCTGCGCGGGTTGGTGTCGGAGATCCGGATGATCCCGGACACGGACGCCCCCGGCGGCCACCGGATCGAGCTGGTGGGCAATTGGGCCACGATCCTCTCCTTGTCCGAGATCGCCAGAGCGGTTTCCTGCGTCCATGGCCCGAACATGACAAAGCCACCGCGGTTTGCGAGGGCTGGGTCTGTGTCGATGGTTGCGGGAGCACGCCCTGCGAACTGTTTCGCGATGACATACGCCATCATGCGATAAGAACTGTTACCACCTTACATTGCGTCAGCGATTCCTGAAGTCTAGCCACACCATCGTTGCGCTTGCCGGCGGCCCGGACTGAGCGACTTCTTCGATCGCATCGTGGCAGAGACGCATCTTGCCTTCAACCTCCTGGGAAGCCCCGAAAACCGCACAAGCCGTATATCGCGCAGAACCGTGCCATACTGGAGCGTCTGCAGGAGGGCCATGCGTCGAGAGCCGCTGATATCCTTGAAAACTATCTCGCGGTATTGGCGCGCAAGTTGATGACGGCCTTCGTGAATTTGCCCGAACCTCCCAAGTGAACGCCGATAGGCCGGCGCGATTTGCGAAGTGCCGTTTTTCTGGTCATCGGCGAACGGCGCGACACAGATCGTTCAACAATATGCACGGAAAGTCCCTACACGGCATTGACAGAATGTCGATGAAATGCCTGTTCTCTTACAATCGATAGGAGGCGGGACGATCCCAAGACCGTTAACGCAGCAAAGGGGCGTTCGGCCATGCGTCCGCGACGGGCGAAATCGATCGGGCGGCGCGCTCCGCCGTGACTCTGTGGGGGCGACATGCCGGATATCATGAACAAACCGCTGCTTTCCGTCGAAGCTCTCAGCGTCGCCTTCGGCTCCTCGCGCGTGATCGATGGGCTGGATTTCACCGTGCAGGCGGGCCGCACGCTGGCCATCGTGGGTGAAAGCGGGTCCGGCAAGTCCGTTACCTCGATGTCGATCATGCGACTGGCCGACATGGTAGGCGCAAAGTATCCCGAAGGACGCATCCTGTTCCGCGGCAAGGACGGCGAGACCGACCTCCTGCGCACCTCTCAGACGGCCATGCGCGGTGTCCGCGGCAACGAGATCGCGATGATCTTCCAGGAGCCAATGACCAGCCTGAACCCCGTCTTCACCATCGGCGACCAGATTGCCGAGGTGCTGATGCTGCACGCCGCGATGACCCGCGCGCAGGCGCTGGACGAAGGTGTGCGCCTTCTGGAACTGGTGCGCCTGCCCGACGCGCGGGGCATGATCAAACGCTATCCTCACCAGTTGTCGGGCGGGATGCGGCAGCGCGTGATGATCGCCATGGCGCTGGCCTGCCGCCCCAAGCTGCTGATCGCGGACGAGCCGACGACGGCGCTGGACGTGACCATTCAGGCCCAGATCCTGATGATCCTGCGTGATCTACAGGCCGAACTGGGCATGGCCATCATATTCATCACGCATGACATGGGTGTCGTTGCCGAAATGGCCGACGATGTCGTCGTCATGTGGAAGGGCACAAAAGTCGAGGAAGGCCCCGTCGCCGACCTGTTTGCCAATCCGCAACACCCTTACACGCGTACCCTGCTGGCCGCGGTGCCGAAACTGGGCGAGATGGCGGGCAGGACGCATCCCGTTCGCATGCCCCTGACCGTGCTGGAAGACGGCGCGCCCAAGCTGGTGGGGACCGAGCGCGAACAAGATACCGCAAAGACAGGCGAGCCGGCGCTCTTGTCGGTGTGCGATCTGTCGGTGCGGTTCGACATCAGGAAGAACTGGCGCGGCAAGCTTACGCATTACTGCCCCGCCGTCACGCAGGTCAGCTTCGACATCCATCCGGGCGAGACGCTGGCACTCGTCGGCGAAAGCGGCTCGGGCAAATCCACCATTGGACGCACCATCCAGCAGCTGACCAAACCCGCCAGTGGCGAGGTGTTCTTCGATGGAAAGCCGATGTCGGCCATGGGCATGGCCGAACGCCAGCGTCTGCGGCGCGAGGTGCAGTATATCTTCCAGGATCCCTTCGCCTCGTTGGATCCGCGCAAGACGGTGGGGTATTCCATCGCGGAGCCGATCCGCACCCACGGCCTTCTGGACAACGACCGCGCGATCAACTTTCGCGTGGAACAGCTTCTGGAGCGGGTCGGCCTGCCGCCTTCGGTCGCAAGCCGTTATCCGCACGAGTTTTCCGGTGGCCAGCGCCAGCGGGTCTGCATCGCTCGGGCGCTTGCCTCAAAACCCCGTCTGATCATCGCGGACGAGGCGCTTTCGGCGCTGGACGTCTCCATCCAGGCGCAGATCATCAACCTGTTCATGGACCTGCAACATGACGAGGGGCTGGCCTATCTGTTCATCAGCCACGACATGGCCGTGGTGGAGAAGATGAGCCACCGCGTCGCCGTCCTGTATCTGGGGCAGATCATGGAACTGGGCAGCCGCGCGCAGGTGTTCGAGACGCCGCGCCACCCCTATACCCGCCGCCTGCTGTCGGCCGTGCCGGTTGCCGATCCTGGCCACCGGCCCGAACGCAAGTCGCTGGAGGGCGAGATCCCCTCCACCACGCATCCCGTGGGCAGCGCACCGGCCGCCGTCCCGCTGGATGAGGTGGCGCCCGGCCATTTCGTCGCGCGTCACTGAAACGAACCGACAGGGAGAGAACAATGAAGAAGAACCTCACCGCCACCGCGCTCGCGCTGATCCTGATGTCTGCCCCGGCCTTCGCCGAGGGCAGGCTGACCGTCTCCTCTCCGCAGGATCCGGGCAGCTGGGACCCGATCGACACGTTCCTCGTGAACTGGGCGTCGGTCGGGACCAACATCTATGACGGCCTGACCTATCGCGGGCCAGATATGGAGCTGGTCCCCGCCCTTGCCACCAAGTGGGAGGAGCTGGACGATGGCACCCGCATCCGCTTCACCCTGCGCGAGGGCGTGACCTTCCACAACGGCGAACCCTTCGAGGCCGAGGCCGTGAAGTTCACCTTCGATCGCCTTCTGGGCGAAGAAGGCGGCAAGGGCCCGCAACGGTCGAATTACACCGCGATCGAGAGTGTGGAGATCATCGATCCGATGACGGTGGACTTCCACCTGAAGGCGCCGGACCCCGTGCTGCTGACGAAGCTTGCCGGATACGGCGCGATGATCGTGCCGCCGAAATACGTAGCGGAAGTGGGCGAGGAGGCGTTCAACCTCAACCCCGTCGGCACCGGTGCGTTCAAGTTCGTGTCCTATGAGCCGAAAGTCGGCATCAAGCTGGAAGCGAACCCCGACTACTGGGGTGGTGCTCCGAAGATTTCTGAACTCGACTATCGCTTCATCACCGAACCTTCGACCGCGATCGCAGAGCTGCAATCGGGCGGCGTGGACATCGTGATCCCCCCGACCATTCCGATCGGCATGATCCCGACGATCAAGGCCGACCGCAATCTGGAACTGGTGACAACCGCCGGACCGACCGTGTATTCCCTGCGCTACAACACGCGTGATGGCATCACCGCCGACGAACGGGTGCGCCGTGCCCTGACCATGGCGGTCGATCGTGAAACCATCGTCTCTTCCATTCTGGGTGGCGAGGCGGAGGTGATCTCGCAGCTTCAGGGCTCGCGCTCGTTCGGGTTCGATCCGGACCTGGAGCCGCTGCCCTATGATCCCGATACGGCAAAGGCGTTGCTGGAAGAAGCAGGCGTCGCCCCTGGCGCGCAGGTGCAAATCGACATCCGTGGCAATGACGCGACCTTCAACGAGGTGGTGCAGGCCATCTCCGCCTATCTGAGCATGGTGGGCGTCACGGCTACGATCCAGCCCTACGAGACGAACGTGCTGCTGAACGACATCATCCCCCAGGGTAAGACCGGCGCGATGTTCCAGCAGAGCTGGGGCGGCTGGACCTTCGATTATGACAACACGGCGTATTCGATGTATCACTCGGGTGAGAAGTGGAACCCCTATGACAGCGACCCCGAACTGGACGCGTTGCTGGAATCCCAGCGTCCGATGACCGACAAGGCGGAGCGCGAAGGCGTGCTGCAGCAGATCGCGGCCTATGCGTTCGAGCGGAATCTGGAGATGCCGATCTACAACCTGAACGCCATCTACGCGATCAACACCCGCGTGAAGGGGTTCGAGCCTGCGCCCGACAGCCGCATGAAGCTGAACGAAGTGTCGGTCGACTGAAACGGACGGGCCGCTTCCGGGCGGCCCCAGCAAAGGGACGGTCATGGCCGGTTTTCTTCTGAAGCGTCTGCTTCAATCCATTTTCGTGGTCATGGTCGTCACCCTGATCGTGTCGCTGGCCGTCCGCATGACAGGCGATCCCGCCCTGATGATCACCTCGGGGGCGACCAACGTCACCGAAGCGGATCTGGCGCGCATCCGCGAAGGCCTCGGCCTGAACGAGCCTTTCGTCTGGCAATACCTGAACACGTTGGCGGGGCTGTTCACATGGGACTTCGGACGCAGCTTCGTGGGCGGCACGCAGGTGTCGCTGCTGATCGGGTCGGCGCTGCCCGCGACGCTGATGCTGGCCTTCGCATCGCTCGTCGTGTCGATCCTGATTTCTATCCCCTTGGGCATCAGGGCGGCGGTGCATCGGGGCAAATGGGCGGACCAGCTGATCCGAATCCTGTCGCTGGTGGGCCTGTCGTTCCCAAACTTCTGGCTGGCCACGATGATGGTGCTTCTGTTCTCCATCACGCTGCACTGGCTGCCGCCTTCGGGGATGAACGGGTTCGCCAGCTTCGTGATGCCCGCCATCACCATGGGCGTGATCCTGACGGCGACAAATGTGCGCCTTGTGCGGACGACGATGCTGGATGTGCTTAACTCCCAATACATCATGGTCGCCCGCGCCAAGGGGCTGAGCGAACGCAAGGTCCTCTACAAGCATGCGCTGCGCAACTGCGCGATCCCCCTTGTGACCTATCTTGGCCTGCAGTTCGGCGGGCTTCTGGGCGGCGTCGTGGTGGTAGAGCGGGTGTTCAACTGGCCTGGCATGGGATCGCTCGCCTTCGATGCGGTGTCGGCGCGGGATTATCCGGTGCTGCAATCGGTGATCATGGTGCTGTCGCTGATGATCGTGTCCGTCAACCTCCTGGTCGACATCGCCTACGGGCTGATCGACCCGCGCATCCGGACGGAGTGAATCGATGACAAAGAGCCGCTTCAACTCCCTTGAATTCATCCTCGGCGCGGGTCTGCTGCTGGTGATCTGCGGGGTGGTCCTGTCCTCGGGCTGGGTGTTTCCGAACGTAGGCAAGATCGACCTGATGGCCCGTCTCGTGGCACCCTTCACGCGCGCGGACCATATCCTCGGCACCGATCCCCTGGGCCGCGACGTGCTGGCGCGGGTGGCCGCAGGTGGATGGATTTCGCTTCAGGTGGGGTTCGTGTCCGTCCTCGGCTCGGTCGTGGTGGGCGTGGCAATGGGGCTGATCGCGGGGTATTACCGCGGGTTCTGGGACATGCTGGTGATGCGTTTCGCCGATGTGCAACTGGCGTTGCCCTTCATCCTGCTGGCCATCACCTTCATCGCCATCATCGGGGGCAGCCTGACCAACACCATCATCCTGCTGATCGTGTCGCAATGGGTGCAATACGCCCGTCTTGTCCGCGCACAGGTGCTGGCGCTGAGGGAGCGGGAGTTCGTCCTGTCAGCCCGCGCCATCGGGGTGAAGAACCGCCACATCATCCTGCGCCACATCCTGCCCAACCTGCTGGGTCCGGTGATCGTGCTGATGACGCTGAACGTGGCCAACAACATCCTGCTGGAAAGCAGCCTGACGTTCCTCGGCCTTGGCGTCGATCCGACGATCCCCAGTTGGGGCGGGATGCTGGCGGACGGGCGGACCTATCTTCAGACGGCATGGTGGGTCAGCGTGTTCCCCGGCCTCGCGATTCTGCTGACGGTGCTGGGCCTGAACCTGCTGGGCGACTGGTTGCGCGACACGCTGGATCCGACGGGAAGGACGAACCGATGATCTTCGAGGCCACGTTCCCCCGTTCGTTGGATGCCCTTCTGGCCCGCATCGACATGGGCACCGTGGAGGCTTGGACCTTCGACGACCGCGAAAGCCGGCGGGCGGCCGAAGCGGCCTTCGCGGACAAGGGCGTTCCCGCCCGCATCCGCAGCGCCTACAAGCCCCTGCTGCACTTCTTTCTGGAAGATGTGGCGAGCGGCCTGACCGCCGCCACCATCGCCTATCCACGGCACGAAGCGGCGGTCCACAACCGCTTCCTGCTGGAGACCTATCCTCTAGCGGCCCTGCTACCGGGGGTGGACCTGCGCTTCACGGCAGGCGAAGGGCAGGATTACGAGGTCGCGCTGACATGGCCCGACCGGACGGAAATCCACCGCGTCGCGGCCCCCAATCGCCTGCATGTCGACGCCGTGGGGGAAACGTTGCTGTCGCCCACGGGGCGGCTGATCCACGGCGGCACCACCTCCCGTCTGGAAACGGAATACGAAGCGCTGTTCGAGGCGACCATTGGCGCGATCGCGGGTCATGACTGGGGTGAAGAACCTTATTTCGAGGAACTGCATATCGCCGTCACCCTCCCTCTGCGGGACGAACCGTTGCCCTGCGGCGACGAGGTCGTCAGCCTGCGCGAGGCGATGCACGAGGATCTGTATTTTTCGCTTCTGGAAGTGTTCCAGCGTCGTTCGGGCCGTCCCTTGGGCGATCGGGGGCTGCAACCGGGGCAGATCGTGCCGGATGTGAGGTTCGGCGAAACGGCGTCCGTAAGGGTGCAACTGCGTCCGTTGGACAGGAACGACCATTCCGCACCGGTGCAACCGCTGGACACCGCTACGGCACCCTTGTCGGTCGAGCAGATCGGCAACATCCTTGATCTGGCGGGGGGGAGCGCCTTTACAGCAAAGACCCGTGCAGGGCGCATGGTGCAGGCGCGGCATCTCACAGGCGGCGGCGCACCGATCATGGTCAGCGCGGGACAACACGCGAACGAGACGACGGGCATCGTCGGCGCCCTGCGCGCGGGCATTCGACTTGCGAGGCAAGGGGCGAGCTTTACGCTGTCCCCACTGGAAAATCCCGACGGATACGCGCTGCACCAACGGCTGATCGCGCCCAACCCGCGCCACATGCACCACGCCGCCCGCTACACCGCGCTCGGCGACGATCTGGAATACCGCGAGAGCCTGAACGAGAAGGCAATCCGCCTGCAGGCCGAAGCGCTGAGCGGCGCAAGACTGCACGTAAACCTGCACGGCTATCCCGCCCACGAATGGACCCGCCCGCTGTCCGGCTATGTGCCACGCGGTTTCGCGATGTGGACGGTTCCGAAGGGCTTCTTTTTGATCATGCGCCATCACGCGGGGCACGAGGCTGAAGCCCATGCCCTGATCGACGCGGTGACCGCGCATCTTGCAACCTTCCCTGAACTGATCGCCTTCAATGAGCGTCAGATCGCGCTCTACGAAACGCATGCGGGCGAGACGGGTTATACCATGGTCAACGGGTTTCCTTGTCTGATCGGTGAGGACGACAGGCATGCGGTTCCGCTGACCCTGATCACCGAATACCCGGACGAGACCGTTTATGGCGATGCGTTCGTGGCAGGGCATTCCGCTCAGATGGAAACCGTGCTCGCCGCCTATGCAGCTTGGCAGGCTTCCGGCTTGGCCTCGTGACCCTGAAGACACGATGCGCTACTAGGGTCAGGACTTCGGTAACGGGGCCGTCTCGGTCAAGCTGTTTTACGCTTGCGCCGTCGTCCGCAGAGTAGGGGTTTCAGGTTTGGTCTTATTGTCGCACTGCTGGCGCAGCCACCTTCGTCTGAGATCACCCGGGTGCATGCTTCGGTCCGTGGTCGGCGCGCAGGCCGCCAACCTGATGCTGGTTCAATGCAGATCCGATGCATCCATCTCATTGGCGTGCTCGATGTGATCGGCAACAGTCCTGACCACGGCCGCGTCCCTGGGGGACCTCGAAGGCCTGCGGTCAGGCAGGCAACGGTGGAGCGTTTGGTCGGTCAGTCTTCATGCGGAACTTAGATCTCGGATCGGAAGGTGGTGCCGTCCGTCCCTATCCGGTGCAGGATTACGCTGATGCGCCGGGCAAGGGCGACCATGGCCCGCTTCGCGCCTCGGCGGCGTGCGACCTGCGCGGCCCATGTTCTCAGACATGTCGAGCGGCCAAGATCCATCATGACGGTTGACGCCTGACACAGCGCGCGCCGCAAGGTGACGTCTCCTGCTTTGGTAATCCCGCCCGAGACGTCACCTTCGCCTGATTGATTGCGTGAAGGCGTGAGACAGACCCATGGCCCGACCTTTCGACGATGTGAACCGGGAAGGATCATCAACCGCGGAACGGTAGGTCAGTGCCACAACGGCACCCACGCCCGGCATCGACATCGACGTCAGGCGGTGACAGACGGGATCGTCCTGCCCCAGTTGCCGGACACGGTGTTCCAGTCCTGCAAGCTCCTGATGAAGGGATGCCCGTGCCCGCAGCCTCGGTTCTGTCGCGGCGAACAGCCGCCCGAAGTTCCTGCTGTCCGGCCTGATCAAGTGCGGCGGCGGCGCCACCTACACTCTGATCAACAAGACCCTT
>NZ_JBNJLK010000029.1:0-11437 GCF_051195255.1 Falsirhodobacter sp. 1013
GGCAGGATATATGCAAAAGTAGAACCTTGTGCTATAAGTATCGAAACCCACCCCAGCAAGGCCCCCGCCCATGAGCGATGACCAAAAGCAAAAAGAGCCGTGGAAGAAGCGCCGCATGATCGGCGGTCAGTGGACAGACCCCGATGCCGTCACGTCCAAGGCGGTCGTGACCAAGACCATTTCCGTGAAGTTGACGGAGGCCGAGCTGGCGGAGTTCGACGCCCAGATCGACGCTTTGGGGATCAAGCGAAACCGCGCGCTGCGGATCATGGCCCGTCAGGTGAGTGGTTTTCTGGAAGAAGATGCGGGCGCCGTCGCCCATCTGGCCGACATTTCCCGTCAGCTTCGGGGCATCGCCGTCAACGTGAACCAGATCGCGAAGGCCGCGAACCGCACCACGGACCCGGATTTCATCGCCTTCATGGAAGAGCGGCAACGTCTTGGGAAGGAGCTGTCGCGGGTGCAGTCCTACCTTCAGGCCCTTTTCGACATCGACAAGCGACGGTCTGACGGGGCCGAGCGGTTGAAGAAAGCGGCTCAGACGTGAGCATTCACGTTCCCGATCTTCTGGCAAATGCCCGCAAAGCCCCGCGCCATTATTCGGCGCTGGATGCGGTCATGGGCGAGGATTGGGCCGAGGTGAAGTTGGGCCGTGGCGGTCGAATGCTGCAAATGCAGATCGCGCTCAAAGCCTCCCATGAAAAAGACGTTTCGCCCGGTGGTGCCGCGTATTCCTCGCAGCCTCTACCAGCTATCAATCCGCAATCCGTTGTGAAGATGGTGAAAGGTGGCGGTGCCTCCACCGCGCGGGGCTTGATGGCGCAAATGGATTACCTGAGTCGTCAGGACGATCTGCCTTTGCGCCGCTCCGAGGAATACATGGGCGTCGAGATTGACGCCGAGGAAGCCGCTGCCATGGCACGCGGCTGGCAAATGCCCACGGAAGGCGGCAAGGCCGACCGCACGTCGCATTTCGTGGTCAGCTTTCCGATCAACACCGACCCGACCGCCGCCGAAGCCTCGGGGCGGGCATGGGCGCAGGAAATGTTCGGCTCTGGCAAGTTCGGCGGCGACCGTTTCGACTATTACACGGCCTTCCACACCGACAAGGATCATCCGCATATCCATGTCATCGTGCATCGCCGGGGCTTGGACAACGGAACGTGGCTGGCCGTCTCAAAGCGCAGCGAGTTCAACTATCAGACCTTCCGCGACGTGCATGTGCGCGTGGCCGGAGAACACGGGATCGACCTTGAGGCGACCCCGCGCCTGACCCGTGGCGTTCATCAACGGGCCGTGCCCGATGCGGAGTATCGTCGGGCACAGGCCGAAGGACGCAAGCCGGTGGCTCCGTCCCACACCGAAGAAAGCGCGATCCGGGCGGCCGCCGCCCTGGTCCATCACGCGCGCCGGATGGAAGCGGACGCAACCGCTCTGCAAGCCACCGATCCGGATTTTTCCGCCTTGCTCCGCACCGCCTCCGAACGGTTGGCGCACGGCATGGAGATTACTCCCGACCATCACGACAAAACGACCCTGACCCAGAAGGATCTTTCCCCTATGGCAGAACGCCTTGAGCAGGCGCGCACGACGGTGCGTGATAACTTCACCTCTATGGATCAAACGGTAGCGGACATTCCCGCCGGTGCTGATCGTGTGCGTTTCGAGCGTCAGATTGCAGAGTTGAAGGCAGAGGCTGCCCCGTCGATGCCCGAGCGGGACGCTCTGCGTGCGTTCCTGCAACCGGCCCCCGATGGGCAGTATCGTGGAATGCGTGAGGACAATTACGACGCGCGTTATGCGGAAATCAAAGGGCAGGCGGATCGCCAGGTCGAGCTGCTTGCCGAACGCGCCGGACTGAACGGCATCGCCATGGTGGCCCGCTATTCCGACGAAGCCCCGTCGCGCGGGCTGGCGCAGCAGTATGCCGCCTCCGAGGCGCAGGAACGGGAAATGTCCCGCAGCCAACGTGGCGACGCCGAGGAAACCCCGTCGCAGCGCAATGCCGCCTTGGCGCAAGTCCATCAGGCGATCCAGCGCGTCTATCGCGAAGCCAACGAGCGGGCCTTGGGCGTGTCGGTCGATGCACCGAAGAATGAAGCGGCGGCATTGCGCGACCAATTCCGTGCCGTGGACTGGACGCTGCCCAATACGGATTCAAGCGGCACGTATCGCATCGACAGTCCCCAAGTGGCTGCAGCAGGAAAAGCCTTCGTCAAGTTTGCCGAGCGTTCCCCCGATAATGCGGCCGTCGCGTCGGCCGCATGGGACGAGGTGGCGGGCAATATCAAAGCGCCTTACGGAGCATATGTTGCGCCCGACAAGCGCAGCCTGTCCCCTGAACAGATCAAGGCCGTCTTTGACGCAGCGCCCCGCCAGCCGCAAGCCGACCGCGCGCCCGTGGGTGCCGATCGCTACGGCGAGGTGGACATGGCCTCGATCCGCACGCTGCGGGACACCTTCACCAAAACCGATTTCAACTACGGCTATTCCGACTCTCCGGATGTCCGCAACGAGGGTCAAAAGCAGGTGGAAAACGCCGGGGCCGCCTTCCGGTCGTTCGCCGCGAAGTCCCCCGCCTATGCCGCCGTGGCCTCTGCCGCATGGGATCAGGCGACCGATATTGTGCGCCCGCCCGAGGGTTACGTTCGCCCGAATGATCGGCAGATCCCCGTAGAGCGCACGAACGAACTGTTGCGTGAGGCGGCCCAACTGGACCGCGCCGACCGCATGGCGCAGGCTGAACGCGAGATTGCCGCCCGTCAGGCTCAACGTGCCATGGACAGCACGGAGGGTAGGACACAGGACGCGGCCCCGACACCGACGCCGCAGCCCCGTGCATTGACCGCCGACGAAAAGAAGCTGGCTGACCGCGCCGAACGCATGGCCGAGGCGGAACGCGACATTGCCGCGCGTCAGGCCAAGGGCAAGGACCGCGATAGCGGCCACGGGCTGTAAAAGGGCGGCGCATGGCACAGACAACCGAAATTGCAAAGCTCGCCGGTGGCGGGCTTATTCTTGGGGCCTTGTTGGGCGTCGTTGCCGCCAGCGGATACGTGACGTGGCAGACAGGCGGGGATCTCGCCAACATCGAGGTGCTGCGCGTTTTCGACTTCGCACCTTGGACGCGCGGCTATTTTGGCGAACCCTTCCGCATGGCCCTCTACATCGGCCTTGGCGTCATGGCCGCGCTCACGGTGCTTGTGCCAGCTATTGGCTTCAAGAAGCCGTTGAGCAGTCACGGCACGGCCCGTTGGTCCACGAAAGCCGACCTGAAGCGGGCCGAGCTTCTTGCCACCACCGCAAACATCCTAGGCCCGATCTACGGCAAGCTGGGCGGCCCGAGCAGCCGTGGCGAGTTTCTGTCCACGCGTCCCGGCACCGAGGAAATCCCTCACAGCATCATCACCGCGCCCACCGGCTCCGGCAAGGGCATCGGGATCGTGGTGCCCACGCTCCTGACCTACAAGGGCTCCGTGTTCTGTCTGGACGTGAAGGGCGAGAACTACGATCTGACCGCCCGTCGCCGCGAAGAACTGGGCGACCGCGTGTTCAAATTCGCCCCCTATGACGATTACGGCCAGACCCACCGCTACAACCCGCTCATGTATGTGGTCAGTGCCCGCGAACGTCGCCGCTTCACCGAGGCGCGACGGCTGGCCGCCAGTCTCATCATCGCCAAGGGCAACGGCGAAGGCTTCTTGGAAGGCGCGCGCGACGTGTTCGCCGCAGGGGCCATCCTTGCCATCCAGCGCGGCACGCCGACTATCGCCGCCGTCTACGATGCTTTCTATGCCACGCCGGGGGAGGCGGCGGACGTGTTCCGCCGTCTGGCGGCCGAGGTGGACAGCGACGAAGCAAAGACGATCTTCAATCGCATGGCAGGCATGGAAAGCCGTATTTTGAGTTCCTACCTGTCCGTCCTGTCGGACGGCGGCCTTGGCCTTTGGGCCGATCCGGCCGTGCGGGAGGCTACGGAGGTCTCTGACTTCGGCATCCACGATCTTCGCCGCGATCCAGCTTCGATCTTCATCATCGTCTCACCTAACGACCTTGTGCCGCTGGCGCCGCTGATCCGCCTGATGTTCCAGCAGACCATCGCCATGCTGCAAGCCTCGATGCCGCAGAAGGACGAGAAGTTTCCCGTCCTGTTGCTCCTGGACGAGTTCGTGTCCCTGGGCCGCATGGACGTGCTGGCAACCGCCATCACGACCCTGCGCGGGTTCGGCGGCCGCGTCATGCTGGTGGTGCAGAGCATCGCCAGCTTGCGTGATCTCTACGGCAAGGAAGGCGCGTCGGGCTTCCTTGCCAACTGCCGCCTGCAACTGTTCATGGCCCCGGCCGACGAGGACACGCCCGAATATATCTCTCGGGCCATTGGTGATTTCACCCGCAAGTCCCGCAGCAAATCGTGGCGCACGAACGAAATGGGAAGCAACTGGCAGGAGCGGGAAGAAGGCGCACGGCTTTTGCGTGCCGAACAGGTGCGGATGCTGCCCAAGAACAAGATCGTGGTTCTGGTGCAGGGAATGCCGCCGATCATCGCGGATCGGGTGGAATACTACCGTGACCGCTATCTGAAGAAGATCTACCAGAGCCAGACCGGCCCGCATCCGCAGCCGCTTTCGCTCTACAATGATCCGCCGCCGGCTTTGGAGGAAACAACGGTTGCGCTGGATGATCCGCCGCCCGCACCGCCAGCGCCTGCCTCTTTGCCGCTCTACCCGCAGGACAGCCAGACCGCACCCGCCCCGGAGCCGGCACCCGCAGCGTTCGTTCAGGAGTCACCTGCGGAAGCTGTGCCGGCTGCGCCGGAAGAACCCAAGGCCACGCCGATTGCCAACACGACACCGGCCGAGCGGGAGGCAGAGACAACCCCCGTCTTATCTTCTGAAAAACAGGGCGAGGAACACCATCCGTCCTCGCAAACGCCTGAGTCGAATGCAGGCATGGAAACAGTCAAGCCAGTCAACGACCCCAACCGTCCGACAACAAGCCCACCAGATGCCGTGGATGAAGAACCTGTCCTGAACCGGCTGCACGCTATTGAGAAGCGCCAAGGTTCTTTGTTGGAGGATCTTACTGCGTGGAGAGACAAGGCAAATAGTCTTGCACAGGCAAACCGCAATCGGGAAAGCACGTCTGACATGCGAGCGGACGAGATGCAAAACGCGCCAGAGGTTCGGCCTGTCGAGCAAGACACACCGGCCGCCTCTATCATCGGCAAGTCGAATGCAGGTGATCTAAGGAAAAGGCTGAATCTTTTAGGCGCGGAAAATAGTAAGCGCACCGAGCCCAAAATCTGAAGAACGCCCCCTTACGGGGGCGTTCTTCATTTCGCCAGTGCGGGCATGTAGACCTGAAGGACGCCACGGTTTCCGCCGCGGCGGCCGACCTGCACAATCAAGTCGATCGTCTGTTGCGCGTAGTCCAGCACGTCTTGCCGTGTCTGGTTCAATCCCGCCCGCATGACCATCATCGCCAGCCGTTCCAGCGCGAGAACCGGACTGTCGGCATGGATCGTGCTGATGGACCCTGGATGGCCCGTGTTGATGGCTTCCAGAAAGTTCAGGGCTTCGACACCACGGATTTCCCCGAGGATCAACCGATCCGGCCGCATCCGCAGCGCGGATTCAAGCAAAAGGGCGGGAGAGCGTTCCGATCCGGCCCGCCGTTCCGCTACCAGCGCCACCGCGTTCGGGTGCGGCAAGTGTAGTTCTGGCGCATCTTCGATTGTCACCATGCGTTCGCCGTGATCGCTGATCGCCAGAAGCGCCCGCGCCAGCGTCGTCTTGCCCGAGGACGTGCCGCCCGACACCAGAATGTTCAGCTTGTCGCGGATCGCGGCGCGGAACAGGTTTTGCAGATCACCCGCCGCCGCCATGTTCATCAGGGTCTTGAGCCGGTCGAGGCGCAGCGCGTCCACATCGACCTGCGCTCCATCAAGGAATCCTATTTCGTCAAGATCGAGGACGCGGCTGACGTATTTCCGGATCGAGACGGACACGCCTTTCTCGATGGCCGGCGGCACGATGATCTGCACCCGCATGGTATGGCCGAACAGCACGACACGCCCCGACACGATGGGGTGCTTCGCGCCGAGTTGGTTGCGGGTTTCCCCCGCAAGATGCCCGCCGAGCGGCTTGATCCGGTTTTCGGGCAGGATGCCCTCCCACCGGATCATGTGTTCGGTTCCCGAGCGTTCGACCCAGATCCCGCCGTCGGGATTGATGACGATCTCGTTCACGTCGTCCGAGGTCAGAAGCTCGCGCAGGGGCTGAAGCCCCTGCTCTGCATGACTGGCCGGAACGACCACGGGTGTGTTGTCCATGTCGGCTTTCATCATCAGAACACCAGATCGCGGTTCACGAACACGGTCATTGTCGTGCCCTGGTCGATGTAGATGACGGGCGGCAAGGACAGGTAATCGTTCATCACGCTTTGCGTCGTGTTTTCCAGATCCTCGCCCACGTCCTCCGCAAGCTCCTGCGTGTTCGCGCCGGCACTGTCGTCCACCACCACTTGCGGCGTGATCGCCAGCATCGAGATCAGGAAGGCCGACCCGAAGCGTTCGCCAAAGCGCGTATCCACGAATCCGGTCTGGCCCGACATGCCCAACTGATCCGCGCCGTAGCCGCCGAGTTCCACGCTGCGCCCGTCCGGCGTGATGGCACGGTTCCATGCAAGCTGCGCCCGGTTCGAGGCAATGGACACGTCCGAATTGTAGCTGCCGATCAGGCGGGTGCCGCGCGGCAACAACACGTTCGAGCCGTCATAGGAATACACGTCGTTGGTGATCGCGGCGCGGATCACGCCCGGAAGCTCCGTGCTGATCGCGGTTTCCAAGACGGCTTCCAGCGTCGTGCCCTGCACGATGGTCCGGTCTGGCGCGGCAATCTGCGTGGCCCGCACCGTGTCGTAGCTGGCCGTCGAGGCCGAGGCCATGAACTGCTCATTCGTGGACAGCTTGCGTTCACCGGCCCCGCTGGCACCGCCCCCCGTCACCTGACCCGAACTGTCCAGCACCAGAAGATCGGACGACACCTGCGCCTCGTTGATCGCGTTGAGGCGGGCGCGTTCTTCTTCGAGACGCTGACGGGCGTCGGCTTCGCCGTCCATCCCTTGCGTGGCAATCGCGTCCTGAAGCTGGCGCTGATAGGCTTCCTCCGCCAGCTGGCGTTCGCGCTCGAACTGTTCACGCAGATCATCGGCCTGCTGTTGCAGAAGGTCGCGGGTGATTTCGCCACGTCCTTCTTCCATGGCCTTCAGCCGCGTTTCCAGCTCCGCCAGCCGCCGCCGTTCGGCGTCGGCCAACGCGCTGTTGCCAGTCGGCGCGGCTGTTTCGCCCTCGGGCAGTGCCGTATCCGGCACGTCCGTTTCGAGATTTGTTTTCCGCTCCGTGATTTCCGTGGACAGGCCGGTATCGCCTGAACTGGTCGATTGCATGTCCTGCGCCTCGGAGGTGCGCCCACCGCCGAAGAGGCTTGCCATCTGCTGAGGCGCGATCAGCATCAGGGCCAGAATGAGGATGATGATGCCGACGAGACCGCCGACGAGGATCTTGACCATGTTGCCGGGACTGCCCCCGTCGAACTCGGAACTGCGCGCCGCCACGCGAGCGTCGCGGTCGTTTTCCGGATCTGGGCGCAGGCGCGGCCGATCCTCGTATTCAGCATCGTGGGGGACGTTGTCCTGATCGGTCATTGGATCACCCCCTGATGGCTGTTAGCCGGTTGCGCCTGACGGCCGCCCCGGACGGATTTCACGACCTCGCCGCTGGCGATGCACAATTCCTCATCCCCGATCCGCAGCGTCCAGCGGTCGGACGTGCGGTTGACCACGAACCCTTCATCGGTCTGCTGCACGTTCACGATGGCTTCCTGACCGTCCGCATTGGCTGCGAAGATGCCGGGACGCGGCGCGTTCGGCGCGAACCGGAAGGTGGTTTTCACACCGTCATCGTAGACTTGAATGGGACGGATGCTGGTCGATTTGCCTGCAACGAAGTAGTTGTAATCCTTCGGACGTGCCGCCACTGCCGCCTGTTGCTGGCGGGCGCGGGCCACCTCATTCGGATAGTTGAAGCTGATCCGGTAGCTGGGGCTGTGCGACCCCGCCTGCGCGGTTTTCGCGTTCAGCTCGAACGTGTAGACGCGACGATCGGTGTAGACCGTCATGTTGGTATAGGCCCCCTGAACAAGTGGCTTCACCGACAACACGTCACCCCGGTTCAGGCGCACGATCTGCCACGACGCGCTGTCGCCCACCTGCACGGACTCGATGTTTTCGCCCGAGGCAAACTGGATCGAGGTGATGAAGCGCATGTAGACGTCGAGGCGATACACGTCATGTTCGCTGTAATTGTAGTAGCGGATGCGGGGATCGGCCGAGTAGGGACGCGGAGCGGTTTCCGCGAAAGCGGCGCCCATGCTGGCGACAAGCGCCGCAGCGGCAAGCGTGGCAAGCCGGTTCATATCAGTTCCCCCTCACGTTCAGGGTTTCCGCATCGACGCGGTAGTTGGTGACGGTGAAGCCGAGCGGATTGGCCCAGACCTGTTGCAGCGAGGTTTCCGTGCGCGGGCGGAACTGGAAGGTGATCGTTGCCACGAAATCCCGCGTGGTCGGCGTCTGGCCTGTGCGTTCATAAGTGCGGGTGAACCGCACCTGTGCCGTGTCGTCGTCCAGAAGCGAGATCGACCGGACGGACACGGTGATGAGCATCCCCGAGCCGTAGAGGTTCGGCGGATACTGGTCATTGCCCGAGTTCCACAGCGCCCGCAGCGAGGCAGCGGCCTGCCCGTCCGAGGTCGCATTCACCTGCGGGATGCGCTGGCTGTTGTCGGACACGTCATAGGTTTCGCGATCGGTGACATAGCGCACCAGCTCCGCCTCTCGCACCGCTTCCTGATCCGACAGGCTTGTGGGCCGTGTTGCCACGACCTGTTCGCTTTCCCCCGTGGTGCGGTCCACCATGACCACGTAGGGGCGCATTTCCTTGAGCGGCATGACCATCGCCAGCGCGATCACCGCAACAAGGCCAATGCCCATGCCCGCCACCCCGAAGGCCGCTCCGATATTCCGCTGACGGCGCAGGGTGAAGAACACCTCATCTTCGAACGCCGTCGCGACGGACGAAGCGGCGGGGGCGGGCGCGGAAGCGGTCTTTCTCTTGAACATTAGGCAGAGTCCTCAAGTGGCGCGGAATCGATCCGCGCAGGAATGTCATTCAGGTGGATAAGTCGGGCGGCTTAGGAGCCGGGCTTTTTGGTCTTGCGATCCAGCATTTGGGAGGCGCGGTCCACATGCGAGGCGCTTTCCACGCCCCGCTGCTGCTGGCGGAAGCGTTTGTTCTCGCGGTGCTGCTCCATACGCGCGGCCCAATCGGCCTCGCGCCGTTCCCCAAAGCTGGATTTGTGGCCCCGTTCGGCATTGCGGATGCCGGTCAGCTCGACGTTGCGCTTGCCCGCATCCTTCATGCTTTGGCGTTCTTCCATGGCCGCCGCGATCCGGCTTTGGCCCGCAGCGGGAGAGGCCGCGGCTTGCGCCATCGCCATCGCCCCGGCCGCATAGGGCGCAGCCACCGCCGCCGCCATCTTGGCCGCGCCGCCCGCCGTGTCCTGCATGGACTTCATGCCGGTCGCTGTCGCGGTGATCGTGCCGGACAGACTGTTCACCAGCGTCGGAACCTGTGCCATGAGCCAGATGCCCGCCGCCGAGACAATCAGGAAGCCCGCAGCTTCGGAAAGTTCGGTCGCGCCATCTGCTTCGGCGATGAGGTTCGTGCCGATACCCACGATTGCACCCATCACACCCGCCGTCACGAGCGGGATCATCGCAAATCCGAGCGTGAACTTGACCCAGGACTCGAACAGGTTGCTGGTAGCCTTGAACAGAAGGCAGGGCACGAAAATCGGAGCCAGAGCAACGGCCATGGCAAGGCCGACCTTCGCGAGAGACATGACGATGATAGCCACCACGGCCAGTAGTGCCCCGAGAACCCAGATCAGCACCGAGGTCAGCGAGATCGAGAACATGCTGCTTTCTTCGGCGGCACGATCCGAGAAGTCGAACAGGCCGGTGATCATCTCATCCAATGCACCATTCAAATCGGAAGCGTCCGAAACGTTCAGGAAAGCCACCCCCAAGTTTCCGGGCACATTGGTGACAATATCGTAGATGGGCTGGAATTGCTGCCACGAGGTCGCGATCATCGTCACGACGACGAACCGCACACCCCATTTTATATAGTCGGTGAAGCGGATGGGCACCAACTGCATGACGGAGTTGGCGGCCATGAAGGCCAGAGCCACCACTCCCATGAGTTGGCAGGTCGTGGCGATGGCACCGCCAAAATCCGCAAACACGGACTCAGTATAGCCAAGAATGGCTTCGTCTATGCTTCCCAACGTGTCTGCGATGTAGGTTGCCATCGTCCAGATCCTTACTTGATCACGCCAAGGCTACGGCAGTGGGCGAACGCCTCGCGGATACCGTCGCTTTCGCCCTGAAGTTCTTGTATGAGCGGGCGGAGAGCTTCGCGGCTGGCATTCTGCATGTCGGAGGGGATCATTGCCTGAATGGCATCCCAATCACGCCGCCCTTAAAGGCAGCTAATATTCGCGGACCGTCCAGCGGCAGCAGCATCGCATTCCTGGCGAATATAAGCGGCATCCCAACGGGCACGATATTCCTGCAAAACCTTCGTCATCGTGGGGTTGCTCGAGAGACTGCGCGCAGTGGCGGAGTCTATAGCGGCAGGTCCTCCGGGCTTGCATACCCAAGATGGGAGACCCTGAGCCTGTGCAGCACCACCTGCTATATCCAGCGCCATCACCATTGCCAAAACGGCCAGCATGGCGGTTCCCGTGCGTTTCATCGTCATTGTCCTTCGTTCGTGCCCTGCAGGAAGTTGCGCTGCGAGGCGCGGTCTCTCGCAGCGGTCAGGGCATCGGTGCCCATCGCATTCGCGATGCTGGCCTGGACGCGCAGGTTTTCGTTCAGCAGCACCGCGACTTCGGCCAGCATCCGCGAGTTGAAGTCCACGCTGGCCTTCATGTCCGCGTTGCTGTCGATCCGGTCGATCAGCGTGTTCACCCGCCCCATGGCCGCGTTCGACCGTGTGTAGGTGTCCTCGGCCGTTGCCATCGCGACCATACCTGCACCGGCCTGCGTGGCGATCGCACGGTCCTGCGGAAGATCCGAGCCTAGGAATTGATCGAGGTTCGGAAGAGCGAAGGTTTCCTTCAGTTCGTCAATCTTGTCGGTCAGCACCGAAGCGTTGCCGCCGATGGGGGAACCGCCGATCGCGCCGCCCATGATCGAGGACAGGCTTTCGGCCGCTTCCCGGGTTTCCTTGTCTGTGACGCTGTTGAGAATGTCACTGATACCGCGCTCGCCCGTCATGGCGGCAAGCTGCTGAAGCTGGTTTTCATAATCC
>NZ_JBNJLK010000030.1:0-9360 GCF_051195255.1 Falsirhodobacter sp. 1013
GCCACCATCTCGTGGAGGGCTTCGGCTTCGGATCGGTCGAGGCTGGACCGCTTCAGGTCGCGTAGCTCGTTGCGCAGGAGGGTGATCTCGTCGACAAGGGCAAAGGCCGGATCCTTGCTCATGCCTCACCCACCCCGGCGCCGTGCGCCTTGGCGTCCAGTTCGGCAATCAACCCTTCGACTTCCTTCAGGTCCACCTCACGCGTTGCATTCTTGCGCAAAGCGTCGGCCAGCCATTTTGCAATGCGCGGCTCCTTCAGGGCTTCCGTCGTGACGATGGCGCCGACGATGATCTTGCGGCGGGTGTCGCTGGCCTTTTGGCGCGTCTTGAGCCGTGCCAGCTTGGCCTGTGCTTCCGCGATCTGCTGATCGATTGTCCGTGCCATCCTGTCCCTTTCGCTTTGCGCCTTTAAGTTGAAATGTGGCGCGTGAAGCGGTACGGTGTCAACACGAAGTGCCCACTTATACAAACGCTTTGCGTTTGTGTGGGTAAGGGGAGCCTGCATTCCCCTTAAACCCCTAGCGAGTGCGGCGCGGCATATGGCGATCTATCATCTGCGAGCTTCGGTGATCTCCCGCTCCGCCGGTCGCAGCGCGACGGCGGCGGCGGCCTATCGCAGCGCCGCGCATATCGAGGATCGCCGCACCGGCCTCTGCTTCGATTACTCGAAGCGCGGCGGTGTCGATCACGTCGAGATCCTCGCCCCCGAACATGCGCCGGAGTGGGCCACCGATCGCGCGGAGTTGTGGAACCGCGTCGAGGAGGCCGAGACCCGTAAGAACAGCCAGGTTGCCCGCGAAATCCGCGTGGCCCTGCCCGCCGAGCTGACCCACGCGCAGCGGGTCGAGCTGGTGCGGGACTTCTGCCAGCGGGAGTTCGTAGATCGCGGCATGGTGGCGGATATTGCCCTCCACGCACCGGGGCGCGACGGCGACGACCGCAACCACCATGCCCACATCTTGCTCACCACCCGCGAGATCGGTCCCGAGGGCTTCGAGGCGAAGAACCGGGGCTGGAACGCGGTCGAGATGCTGGAAGGGTGGCGCAAGGCGTGGGCGCAAGAGAGCAACCGCGCCTTGGAGCGGTCCGGCATCGAGGACCGGATCGACCATCGCACGCTCGTGGCGCAGCGCGACGAGGCGCTGGAACGGGCGGATGCCGCACGGGAACGGGGCGACGAGCGCGAGGCGTTACGCGAAACGGTGCGGGCGGTGGCGCTGGACCGCCCGCCCTTGCCGCAACTGTCGCCAGGAGCGTGGCAATTGAAGGAGCGCGGCATCGAGGTGGCTGCCGTGCGGGTGTGGCAGGAGGTGCGGGAGCGGTCGGCCGAAGTGGCAAAGGTGGCCAAGGAGTTGGCCGGCCACGTGCGCGAATGGCTGGGTCGTACGGCGGAGCGGCTGGTTCCGGAGTCGGCGCTGGACGCTGGTGGCGCCAGTGTCGCCGCGCAGCGGATCGCGCGATTCCGCGAGCGAGCCGACAAGGCACGCGAGATATGGGCTGCGCGGCAGGGGCAAGCACAAAAGCCGGAACGGGCCAGAGCGGCGGAACCGTACGCCTCTACGCGGGAGCCGGAGGCTGCCGCGCAGAGCCTTGCAGATCGGTTGCGGGCGGCGGCGCAGGGCATGGATAAATCTGTCTTGGCCGAGGCTGCGGCGCGGCTGCGCGAAGGGCGCGAGGCGGAGGACCGGCACCGCGCCGAGATCGAGCGGCAGAAGACACAGGAGAAGCAGCGCGAGCAGGCGCAGAAGGTGCGGGATAGAGGATCAGACTACGGGCTGTAGCAGGCACTTGGCACGGATTCTGTAATGGGAGCGTACCTGCCGGAACATCTTTAACATGCTGCCGTTAATCCTTGTAAATTTAAGGAGAGCAATATGCGGGCACTTTGCTGGCATGGAAAAGGCGATGTTCGGGTTGATACCGTTGCAGATCCTGAGATTAAGCATCCCCGAGACGCGATCATCAAGGTCACTGCTTGTGCGATCTGCGGTTCAGATCTTCATCTTTATGATGGATATCAACCTACTATGGAAAGCGGTGATATCCTTGGTCATGAGAACATGGGCGAGGTTGTAGCTCTGGGGTCTGAGGTGACCAACCTGAAGATTGGCGATCGTGTTGTTGTGCCTTTTACAATAAGTTGCGGCGACTGCTGGTTTTGCAGAAAGGGCCTGTTTTCTGCTTGTGATCGGACCAACCCAAATGCGGAAATGGCTGCCAAAGCGATGGGTCACTCGCCTGCCGGACTGTTTGGTTTCAGTCATATGCTTGGAGGTTACTGTGGCGGGCAGGCTGAATACCTGAGAGTACCTATGGCTGACTTCGGCCCGATTAAGATTCCGGATCACGTCACGGACGAACAAGCTCTATTTTTGTCTGACATTTTTCCCACCGGATATATGGCTGCGGAAAATGCACATATCGAGGAAGGGGATACTGTCGCCATTTGGGGTTGCGGTCCAGTAGGACAATTTGCAATCCGTTCAGCTTTTATGATGGGGGCAGGTCGCGTTATCGCCATTGATGAGGTTCCAGAGCGACTAGCTATGGCAGTTGCGGGAGGTGCAGAGACAATAAATTTCGCAGAAACTGATGTCTATGATGAGCTTCAGGCACGTACCAACGGGCGTGGTCCCGATAGTTGCATAGATGCGGTCGGCTGTGAGGCATCCGGGCACGGTGGTGCCGACGCGGTATTGGACAAAGTCAAAGCGGCAGCATTCCTTGCGACGGACCGTGTTCACGTTTTGAGGCAAGCTATCATGAGCTGTCGTAAGGGTGGTACAGTTTCTATTCCTGGAGTTTATGTGGGAATGGGCGATAAGATACCAATTGGGGCACTGATGAATAAGGGTCTAACTATCAAGACAGGTCAGACCCATGTACAAGCCTATACTAAGCCTCTTCTAGAAAAAATTGAGGCAGGGGAAATTGACCCCAGCTTCGTCATCACTCACCCGGCAAGCCTTGAGGAAGCACCGGAGATGTACCGGAATTTCCGGGATAAGAAAGATGGTGTCATCAAGGTAGTAATGCGGCCTCACGGTTAATTTGACAGTTTACTTACTTCAAACCCGTGCTGATGCGCGGGTTTATCTCTACCGCCGACTCCACGACCACCACGAACGACGCGGCGTTTGTTCTACCATGGGCTTGGTGCGCTGATCTGTAAGAAGAGCTTGCGCCTGCTGAGCTTGCTGTTGCCACCGCTCCAAATCCGTACGCAGGTAGCCTACTTCTCTGTCTCGATCCTCACGCAGCTGTGCCAGTTGTTCATCGCGGTCCGCTAGACGCTGCTGGGTTGCATAAAGGATGCTCTCTAACTCTCTAATCTTGGCAGAAAGTTCGGTGTTAACCTTACTGTGCGGTGGGGTATCCTGCTGTAAAGGTGGACCCTGTGGTGTCCTGTCCATAGGGTAAACTCTATGCAGCTCAGATGGGTCTATCAAATAAGACCCATCCTCCTTTTTCGAAGCCGAAACGCGCCCAGTTTTAATGGATTTGGCTATAGTTGTCTTGCTTTTGCCAGTGGCCTTTGCCGCCTCGCCTAGAGTGTACGCCATGGGGGTATCCTATCGTAAAGGTGCACGGTGAGGTAGACAGTTTAGGGGGTATCCTCGCCATCTTTACGCATGCGAGCGGGCAGGTCTGGCTCCATACTGGGGAAACTAGGCTGCGAAGTGGGTGGCAAGCCTGGACCAGTCGGCAGTTGGCGTTCACCAGGGAACAGGTCCGGAACGCGGTTTAGCGCAGGCAGGGTACCTAGTTCCTCCCGGTGGGGCTGCTCCGCTTCTGAGGCCATAACAGTGGCGGTGAACAAGGCATGCCGTAGCCCTTCGCGCTTGCCGTACCATGCCACCCTGCTGTTGATGACATAGGCATTAACACCCCCCCTATCCCCGATTTGTACGACCTCTACCCAATTATGCTCCTTGAGCATGGCCACGGCGCGGCGGATGGTACGTACGTCACAATCCAGCATAGTTGCCAATGTGCCTTGGCTGACGATTGCAGCATTATTCTCACCCATGCGCGCCATAAGCAGGTGCATTACCCGCATGGCCGCAACCGATCCTTTTAACCCCAGAAACTTGGCCCACGCTTCGTGTGCTGCTCTTTCAGTCTGGACGAAAGTGCCACGGGGTTCGCGCGCAGGAAGGTTTTTTGTGTCGTTCACTGGGATAGGACTCCGTGTGACCTAGGGTAGGGCGTACCCTGCTCATAAGAAGACATGCAATGCAATTACATGGACAGAAAAAATGTTGATGTGCGGACATGAAATGTCATTTCGCGGTTACCCCCGGACACAAGCTGTGTCCTACCCCCCGGACACAAGCTGTGTCCTACCCCCCCCTAGTAAGTCATTGATATAAAAAAGGTTTATTTTTCCCTTCTCTTATGATCTTAAGGACGGCAAAAAATCCACAGTCCGGGCGCGCTTGCGCGCCGGGGGGAAGCGCGCATCCAAGCGCTGGCGACCCCCCGCCTTCGGACGGGCTGGGGAGTTTTTGTTGGCCAAGCGCTCGCGGTGCCTCGATGGCAGCGCGAGTGGTTGAGGGGGGTCTGGGGGGAGATAAATCGGTGCCATTGATATAAGGTGCCATGCTGAGAACAGGAGGACCCAATGACCAGCGACACCACGCAGACGAAACTGGATCTGGTCGAAGAGCACGAAGCCAAGGTGCGGGCTTTGGAGGCTGCGCTGACTGCAGGGGAAGCCTCGGGAGAGCCGCAACCCTTCGACCCCGAAGCCTTCAAGGCCCGGATGTACGCCAGGCACAGCAAAGCTTGATATTATGCACTGCAAGGCATAATGTTTCCTCATGGCATGGGACGTCGAATATACCGATGAGTTCGCGGATTGGTGGGGATCTCTCACCGAAGGCGAACAGGAAGATGTGGATTCCTACGTCCAGCGTCTGGAAGCCCGCGGGCCGAGCCTGCCTTTCCCGCATTCCAGCGGGATCAACGGCAGTCGGCATGACCACATGCGCGAGCTGCGGGTGCAGAGCCATGGCGACCCGTTCCGGGTGTTCTACGCTTTCGATCCGCGACGGTCGGCAATCCTGCTGATCGGCGGGGACAAGACTGGAAACGACCGGTTCTACGATGAGATGATCCCGGTCGCGGATGACCTCTACGACCAGCACATCGCGGCCCTCAAGGCAGAAGGATTGATTGCAAAATGACCGGCAGAACCTCCTTTTCGACGCTGCGCAGCCGGATGACGCCGGAGGCGCAGGAACGTGCCCGGGCCAAGTCCGAGGCTCTGGAAACCGAGATGGCGTTGGCCGAGGTGCGGCGGGCGATGAAGCTGTCCCAGGACGAGCTGGCGGCGATCCTGCACATCAACCAGGCCTCGGTCGCCAAGATGGAAAAGCGCACCGACATGTACATCGGCACCCTGCGCCGGTTCATCCAGGCGATGGGCGGGGAGCTGGACATCGTGGCCCGTTTTCCGGATCGCCAGATCAAGATCGACCAGTTCAGCGCCCCGGCACCCGAAGCTGCGCCGCGCTGACGTGCAGCGGCTTGCGGTTGGATCCGCTGGGGCCCGTTCGGACATTCCAAGCAGACTGTCCACGGGTCCAATATTCCTATGAAATCATCCCTGACGCCTGCACACTAAGCCCTGTCGTGCTGAGAGGGCAAAATGGCGAAAACCAAAGGACACGGAAATCCTAACTGGACCCATGATGAGATTATTCTCGCATTGGACCTCTATCTGCGCCTTGACCGAAACGTCCCTTCTCCTCGCTCCCCAGAAATCCAGGCTCTCTCTGCGGTTCTGCGATCGATGCCTTATCATCTCGAAGCGGCCAAACAGCCGTCGTTTAGAAATCCGGACGGCGTTGGCTTCAAGCTTATGAACCTCCGGCAGCTCGACAGCGGCAGAGGCCTGTCGAACGTGTCAAAGACAGATCGCCAAGTGTGGGACAGATATGGATCCCGACCGGCCGCGGTTCGAGACCTTGCTGACGCTATTAGCAAAGGCATGAAGACGATTACGCCGGAAGATATTCCTGAAGAAATCGAGGAGCTTCCCGAAGGGAGACTTCTGACGGCAATCCACGTCAGACGAGAACGCAACCCGAAGGTTCGCAAGATGCTGCTCGAGGCGAGGAGAGTGACTGGCCTGCAATGCGAAATATGCACTCTATCTCGGCCTGGCATCAAGGCAGAGTTGGAAGAGGCAATTTTCGAAGCTCATCACATCGTCCCGCTAGCCAGAGCCGGAGAGCGCAAAACGAAGCTTTCCGATCTGTCGCTTCTTTGTGCTTGCTGCCATCGCGCAATCCACCGGGCGATGGTCATCGAGCAAAGGTGGCTGACGATCTCCGAAGCTCGTGATCTGATCCTCTGATACGGCGGACCGGATCAACCCTGAGGAGCGGTCCGCGACGGATCGGAATTTATGTGACGCAGTCAAAGGGTGCAGCATCTCTTCTAAAGGTTGTGCCTTGGTTGCGGTGTGAACCACATAAAAAAGCGCGGCAGTTGCCGCGCTTTTTAGGATCACTTGTCGTGAGTTACTCTGCTTCCGGCCATTCGAACTCGGGGGCGCTTTCAAGCGCGGCCCGATCCGACTTCAAGACGGTGAAATAGTCGTTCGGCGAGTCTCCATCTTGGATGACAACCAAGTCGTCCATCGAGACGGCAACGGTTTTCTCGCCCATACCAAGGAAACCGCCGATGTCGGTTAGAACCGCCTTCACCTGACCGTCCTCGCCGATAACCAGATCGCTGATCTCGCCGACGTCATCCCAGTCTTGGTCGACTTCTGTCATTTCGGCGTTCACGTCGATATCGACTTCCGACACATACAGACGCTTGCCAATGAATGTTTCAGCGGACTTATCGCCGGTCGCGAGGGTGTAATTGTAACCCGTGGCCGACGTGTCGGACGTCGTGGTCGCGACCGGTGGCGTTGTCGTCTGGGCGACAACCGGCGACACGAGCATGGCGACTACAGCGGTGGAGGCGAGCAGTTTAATCAATGTAGTTCTCCAAATCTTCTCCCGGCGCAGGCCGGTTGCATAGATAACAGGCGAATTTCCAAGAGGTTCCGTTCCGCTCTAAGTGCCATTTATCCAAGCGTGCATCTTAGTTGGCATCCTGCGCTTGTTGACAATCCTGCCTTGTGCCATGACGACAGATCATCATTCGATGCCGAGGCGGAATGTCTATGGATGATCAAACTATGGATCTGGACCAGCTGTCATTCATCGACATGGACAGCCCGATGGGACGGCAGGTCGCCAGCCATGACTGGGCGTCCACCTCCCTTGGGCCCATATCGAACTGGCCCCCGGCGCTAAAAATTGCGGTTGGCCTCGTGTTGCGCTCGGGCTTTGCCAAATGCCTGTGCTGGGGACCGGATCGCCTCACGATCTATAACGATGCATTCGTGCCGATCCTTGGAGATAAGGGCGATTGCCTGGGCCAGCCCTGTTCGGTCATGTGGAAGGACGCCTGGGACAGCATCGGCCCCATGACGGAAAAGGCCTTCGGCGGAACTGCGACCTTCCTCAGGGACTTCCGGGTCACCATGGACCGGGGTGAGGACGGCCCGGAGGATGTCTTCTTTACCTTCTCGTACGGTCCGGTGGTGGATGAACGCGGGCGGGTACAGGGACTCATGCACACGGTCATGGAAACCACCGACCGGGTGAAATTCGAACGCAAGGCGGCGATCAGCAACCGCGAACTCGTTCACCGCATGAAGAATTCCTATTCTCTCATATCGGCCATCGTGAACCAGATCGCGCGCTCGTGCACAACCCTGGAGGAGTTGCGCGCGAAGCTGATCGAGCGGCTTGGTGAAATGGGGCGGGCACAGGAGATCCTGTCTTTGCGCAACCGCAGCGAGGCCACGGTTGCCGAGGTGGTGTCCCATGCCTTGTCCCGCATCGATGGCAAGGAGAACCGGTTTTGTGCGACAGGTCCCGACATCGATCTGAATGACAACGAAACGTTCGCTCTCACGTTGGCGCTCTACGAGCTTGCGACCAATTCCACCAAGTATGGGGCGCTCTCGGCCGCAGGTGGAAAGGTGGTGGTCGACTGGGATATCCATGAAGATGCCAGTGGTTCGGCATTCACTTTCCGGTGGCACGAATCCGGGGGGCCGCCGGTCACCGCCCCCTCCCGGAAGGGCTTTGGAACATTCCTCATCAAGCGCTTGCTGGCCGCAGAGTTCGACGGGGACGTGTCTCTCGACTATGCACCTGATGGGTTCAGGTGTGTCCTCACATGCCGCAGGGGGTAAATTGTTCTGATCTTTCGCTGGCCGGAACATTTCGCAGCTTTATCATTTGACAAGAAAGAGCGTCGAAGAGCGCCCGAGCAGGATCCCCCATGTGCCATCATATCCTTATCGTGGAAGATACCACTCTGTTGGCGCTCGATCTGGCTGCGACGTTCGAAGATGCGGGTCTTACCGTCGTCGGTATTGCCAAGGACATGAAAAGTGCGCTCCGGCTGGCCGAGGCGCATACGATCGATCTCGCGACGATGGATATCGAACTTGCGCATGGCAGCTGCGGCGTGACCACCGCGCAAGAGCTCTGGGGGGGCCATGGTGTGCCCAGCCTGTTCGTCAGCGGCAGCATCACCGATGAGGTTCAGGAGGCCGCTGCCGTGTCGAACCCCGTAGGCTTCATCCTGAAGCCTGCCGAACCGGACACCGTCCTCGCTGCCATCACATCGTTTTTTGATGATGGAGAGACGAAGCAACCTGCCTGAGCATGTGGGTTGTCGGTAGATTGCGTATGACGTTCTTCATGGCGGCATGGACAGCCCTAAATCGCTCCGATGCGCTACTGATGTTAGGACTGATTTTGATCATCATTCGGGCTGTTCCGCGGGCGACCTAACCTGAAACACGCAGTACCGGCTGCCGTTGGTTTGATCGATGAACTCGCCGCCTGCCGAGCGGCAGTAGATGCCGGGATAATCCCCAAACTCTTCGGCATCGCCCCGGCCTTGGATCAGGATGACGGCCAGCGCGCCCAAAAGCGCCCCTGCAGTCCCGATTGAGGCGAGCCATGCCCAGAACCCGCCGAACCACCTCCACGCCTCTCTGCGGGCCTCTCCGGCGGCCTTGCGCAGATCCCGGGCGGCGGCGATGCTTTCATAATGGGCCTCGCGTATGGCGTCCTTGGCCGCCTCCGTGGCAGCATGGGCGGTATCGCGGCGCAGATCGAGGGCGGCAGTCGCCAGACTGTGCTCGATGCGCTGCTGGACGGCAGGGCCAACCTTGAACATGCGTTCGATTCCCTCGGCCACCATCTCGTGGAGGGCTTCGGCTTCGGATCGGTCGAGGCTGGACCGCTTCAGGTCGCGTAGCTCGTTGCGCAG
>NZ_JBNJLK010000031.1:0-3255 GCF_051195255.1 Falsirhodobacter sp. 1013
CGCTCATGGGCGGGGGCCTTGCTGGGGTGGGTTTCGATACTTATAGCGCAAGGTTCTACCTTTGCATATATCCTGCCCCTGATCCCCCCAGCAAGGCCGAAGCAGGGCCGAAGCAGGATATATGCGCAGGTATAACCTTGGCGCGTATGGAGCCGAAGGGCGGGCGAAACCTGCAAGCTGCAAGTGAAGGTGGCAGGAAATGTGATTTGTCTTCTTCACCCCCCTGCGGGGCGCTCGAAAGCCCTTGTTTTCAGGCTTCCGGCCCTCTGGGGGTGTGAAGATGCGCGACACTGGAACAGCCCGCCCCCGCCGCCCTACAGCCCGCTCTGATCCGAGCGGGCGGGCGGGGGCTGCCGTGGGGCGCTAAGGCCCAACTATGAGGAATCGGGACTGGGCTGGATTGCGCTAAATTTCGCACGCCAGCAGTTGCGCAAAGTTGCATAAGTTTTCATTCGACTGCGTGGCAAGATGTGTTTTGTAGGCCCACAGTTGGGCCTGCAAACCGTCTTGGTCTTACTCGCCTTCGGCTCGACGGCAACGTCCGTTGCTGGGACGGAGCGGACAGTCAAATCTCTCGAAGGTGCGGCAAGAAAATCTCTGCATCCGCATGAACTAGTGCAGATGCGCGGCCATGCGGATGCGCAGTCAAGTAGCGCGACACGAGCTGATACCCCAAAGAGTAGCCCAGCCATCGCGGTAACGCGGCTGAACCGAAGAACCACTCTTCATGTCCATATCTGGCGTTATTCCATTCCTCCCGTGCCCTTGGGACATGTGGCCGCAAAACCGAGGTTTCCACACTCTCCCAAGGCTCGGGCTGCCAGTTGAACACTTCCTGTGCGAAGTGCCCCGCAAGACCTTCTGATATCAGCGTCTCACCTAACGTCGTGCCATATCCGGGGCCATCCCACCGCGAGCAATGATGCAATTCGTGAGCCAGCATTCTTTCGAGCGACTGGTCGGGGTTCGCCCGCAGGGACGCATGATCAGGGTCTACGGTGACATAGATCACTCCCTTTTCAGGCGCGTAGCCCAGATGTCCTTTCTCTGGGATAACGCGATTACCTCCGGTGATGATCACGTCTGTATCGCCTAACGGCAGCAGAGCAGCAGACGCCGCAAAAGCGGTGCCAAGGCTATCCGTCAGCCAGTCTTTTATGCCTGAAAGCTGATGACGGGCGTTGATGAAATGGAGGGTCATGTTCGGCATGGCACCAATTATCACATCTGACCGCCAAGGGCAGCAATGGGCTCGAAGCAGCACTGTAGCAGGAAATGCCATTTGGCAGCGTTACACTCGGGGACGCGCTGCATCCCCGAGAAAACACGGGCCTTTTGCGCGGAATCGTGTGGGCGGGCGACCGTTACACATTCCCGACTTTGCGGCAGTAATCGCTGAATAGCTTTTCGACGTTCGCGGCATCGAGGGAGATCCCGCGATCCGCCAGGAAGCGCCGGAAGTTCGAGGCGACCAGGGCGTTGTCCTGGTTGCAGCCGGCAGCGTGTTTGAGATCCAGCCAATGGGGGCTGTAGGCGATGGTCCCCGTGGCCGGAAAGGCCACTGCGGCCGCCTTGGCGGGACGAGCTGCACCGCCCGCCTTCCGCGCCGCCAGCTCCTGCGGGGGCGCTGCGGGTTCGGGCTTTTCTTCCCAAGCAATCTCGACGCTGGTGACCGTGCGGCCAACCTTGCGCGGTGTGGCGGTCAGCGTGAGCCGCGATAGCTGGTTTATTTCAGCAATAGCGAGATCGAGAACATCTTTTTTGAGATTGGCAAAACGCTGAATCTTCCCTTCTGGAATACCCAGAACGGCCCGCAATTCAGCAATGGTGAAGGTCTTTGAATGGACCCGCGTCTGCTTGGTCAGGCTGGAAATATGCTGGAACAGCAGCACGGAATACTTGCTGGTAAGGTGGAACACCGTCTGGCGATCGAGGATCGCCCAGATGTTCGACCGCTTGGCCATGTCGAGGAACATTCGCCCGAAATACCACGACACCAGCACGTCGCCCGTGGCCTCGTGGCGGTAGTCCACCGTGGCGTTGTCCAGCAGCCCGCCCACGGTGTAGCGCATGGCCTCGGGATCATCATAGGTCAGCACCGCCGCCCGCAGTTCTTCGAACAAGGGCTTGAGGCTTTCCTTGTCGTGGTGGGCCATGCCGTCGATGCTGCGGATGTCCGCAAGGCGCATCTGATGCTGCACCGGATCGGCCATGCGACCCGCCGCCGTGGCGATCATCAGATGCATCAGTTTGAGCGCCCGCAAACTGGGGGCGTTCCGCATGTAGACCCCCCGCGCCAACTCGGCGGGCAGGACGGTCTTGGTCTGGTCGAAGGCGCGATCCGCGGCCACGGTGAGTGTCTTTCCCATAGGTAGTTATTGAGAGTAGATAGGTTCTACCTGTCAACCTGTCTATTCGGCCCAATACCCTACTTTTGCGGCCCAATACCCTACTTTTGCGGCCCAATACCCTACCTATAGATCCGCAAATATTTGATTTTTAACAGTAATTTTTCCCTGAACTATAGAACTATAAGAACAAGAAGGGCGCAGAGCGCCATTTTGGAGATTCAGATTGTGGATAACTGCCCTGCTGGGGGCAGACCTCGGCCCAATTTGCTACCGATAGCCTCGGCCCAATTTCCCACTTTTCGCTCCGAAGCGTGAATCCGCCCAGATCAGGACTTTGCCGAGAAAGGCCACAAGCGCCGCTTGGGGGCCAGTTCCGCCTCCACGCTGGTCGGAGAGGCGGCAGGAGCCGCTTTCTGCGCCAAAGAGGCAACCTCCCCCCGCAATTCCCCGACTTCGGCCTGTAGCGCCGCACAGAGGGCTTCCAGTGCCTCTAGGCGGGCATGGGGTGCCAATCCGCCCTTTTGCCCGTCAGCGGCGCTCTCAGAGCCTCTCAGGGGCATGTAGGCGGGTTCTGGAGCCTCGCCCTTCTGGAAACGCCCTTCTGCGCTCCTGCCCGCCGTCATGGGCCGCTGCGCGGTCCACAGGTCGAGGTCCTCGACGGCAATGGCCCATCGGTTGCCATGCTTCGTGGCGGCAAGCTCTCCGGCAGCAATGGCGCGGATGATCGTGGTGCGGCTCTGGCCAGAGCGGTCGGCGGCGGCGTTCGGGGTCAATCTGGGCATGGTGAAACCATGGTCAGATTTGGATACTCATGCAAGGTTCTACCTTTGCATATATCCTGCCCCTGATCCCCCCAGCAAGGCCGAAGCAGGGCCGAAGCAGGATATATGCGCAGGTATAACCT
>NZ_JBNJLK010000031.1:3353-8093 GCF_051195255.1 Falsirhodobacter sp. 1013
GGGGTCAATCTGGGCATGGTGAAACCATGGTCAGATTTGGATACTCATGCAAGGTTCTACCTTTGCATATATCCTGCCTCTCACTTAAACCCACCCCCTAGGATGAAACTCACTGATGGAGGAAGCTCCGCTTGAGGGTCGCCACGTAGGGCGACTCGAACCCTCCGGGTATGTGCTGAGAGCGACAGAGAGGGGCTGTGAGAGCCCTCCAGCCACCTTCAGGTGGGGAGAGGCTTAGGCAACCTCCTGACGGCCCTGTGAGGCTGCGCTGCGCGCTTCCTTCATTCGAAAAACCATAGGGAGCGGAACAATTGGACTGATTGGACCGAAAGCCTGTCCAAGCGGCAAACAGGCACGATCTGGAACAACAGGACTGAGTGGACTTTGTGGCACAATAAGGCCGAAAAGACTGCGGGGAACGACTGGACCGTTTGGTACGAATAGTCCGAGAAGGACAATTGGTCCTTCAGGTATGCTCGGCCTGATGGGGCTTTCCAGACTAACCGGGCCGAATGGCCTGTTGCATCTTTCAGGCACTAAAGGCACACTATGGCTGTTTGGACCTTTAGGACCCGTTGGACCAAGGGGCCCATATGGACTTTTAGGAACACGCAATATTCGTGGCTAAGGAGAGAGTGACATGAAGCTGGTAGCGTTTACCTCATTCAAAGGTGGGGCGGGTAAATCCACGTCCCTCATGTCGTCCGTATCTGGGCTGGTGCAGGCTGGGAAGAAGGTCGCTCTTTTTGAAGCCGACCAGAATGACCCACTTTCGACATGGCAGACCAATGCGCGGGCGATTGGAACTTGGGATGAAAGCTGCCAGATTTACGATGGCTCCGAACTCGATGTATTCATCCCGAACATGGAAAAGGCCGAACAAAATGGCTGCGATATAGCTCTTGTCGATATGCGTGGCGGCGATTCGGAATTGAATACGGCAATTATCGCAAACGCTGATCTTGTCCTTATTCCTACGTCTCTCACGGCGATGGATATTGACGGTGCAATATCAACATTTCAATTCCTGCTCAACTTCATGGAAGCCAATGAAAAGGATGTTCCGGCCGCCTTCCTGTTGACGCGCGTGCCTACGGGCCGTCAGTCGGCCGCAGAAAAGGAAAGCTTGGAGATGCTGAAGGAGATGCCGCAACTTTCCGCACGTCTTCCGCAGCGCAACGCTTTTGCAGACATCATGTCGCTTGGCATGTTGCACCTCTACCATCGCGAGCTTGCCGCCGATCCAAACAAGCGCATCCTGGCCGGTCATATCGAAGTCGCCGTGCGGGAAGCGTCCAGGATCTCAAGCGACATACTCGACGTCATCTTCCCTGAACGGCATGTCGCGGAGTCCGCATAATGGCATTTCAACTTCCAAAAGTCGACCATAAGGCCATCTTCAACCAGCACCGCCGTGAACGTGCCATCAAACGCAAAGTCGGCCTCGACCCATCGGCATCGGAGGGGGCTGAAATGGTTCCCGATGCGGTGCCCGCGAAGCCAGACACATCGCCACCGGTCGAGAATGTTGCGGTTGCTGAACCGAGGATCGATGTGCCCGAAGCGCCTGCTGAACCGCTCGTAACGGAACAGAAGAGCCTGCCAGCAGATACCGAAAAGACCACAAAGTCCGGAAAGCCCACTCAGACCTTAAAGTCCGAAAGTGCTGCAAAGCTTAGTGAAGCTTCCTCACCGCCTAAACCCTCTGCCAACGCGGATGTGCCCGAACAGGTCGCGGGAGATACGATTAGCCTCAAGATCCGACTGGCGTTTCCTCAAACGGGCCAAAGCCAAACCTATGACAGCTTGGCGGCACAGATCGGCCCGCAACAAGCCGTTCGGATGATTTTCAAGCGGGCGTTCGACGACCTCAGGCAGACACTGAGGAATGACGGAAAGCTGCCGACAGCCACTCCCTATGCCGCGACAAAGGATCGGTTCGCCACCAACAAGATAATCTCGCGGGATGAATGGAATGTCGCCAAGTCCAGCTTGGACCCTGCTGGCATCATGAACCCGATGATGTTCAATCGCACACTCGCGGAGCGGGCCTTGGCCCTGTTCTTTGAAAAAGACGGGCAAACGAAACGCTGATAGGGGAGGCGGTGACCATGACGCACTTACCTGCAAGCCGTATCGCGGCGGCCAAAGCCCTCGTTTACGCCGCCCATGCCTGCCACCCGGAAGATCGCGAGGAAGCTCTTGTGAGCATCCTTGCCAAGATGTGGGACGGTCCAAGGCTCGATGTATTCAAGGGTGAGCATCTGGACCAGGCGGCGGCCCTTTGGGCCACCTCGGCCACGGATCGCGTTCTGGATGCCTACCTCAAGGCGCTGACGGCCGAGACGGGCCGCCGCGCCACAGGCGCGGCGGTCGTGCCAGAACCGGCTTCGCATCCGGTGGCACAGCCGGAACCGGCTGCACCCTCTCGCGCTTCCACCCCGAAACCGAAAGAGGCGTGGCCGCGTGCGAAGGACCGGCCCGCCGTGGAAGGGGCGGAAACAGCCATGTGCAATCTTTACCGGCACACGCGGGCGCAAGACGCGCTGCGCGAGATCTTCCGAGGATTTGCCGTGGAGGATCGGCTAGGCAACCTGCCTGCACAGGGAAGGATCTACCCAAACGATCTTGCACCCGTCCTGCGCCATGCAGACGGGGAAGGGCAGGGGCTTGAACTGGTGATGGCGCGATGGGGCCTGCCAAGCCCTGAACAATTCCATTCGAAGAACGGCATCGACAAGGGCGTGACCAACATCCGCAACACGGGATCGCCGCATTGGCGCCGGTGGCTCAATCCGCGGTTCCGCTGCCTCGTGCCGCTGACGGCATTCTCGGAGCCGGTTCATGATGGAAAGGCATGGTTCACGCCCGCCGATGATCGACCGGCCTTTTTCGCGGGCCTGCATGTGCTGCAATGGACCTCGATCCGAAAGCTGAAGGACGGGGAAACCACCGATGATCTTTATGCCTTCCTGACCACCGAACCGAACGCGGAAGTGGCGAAGGTGCATCCGAAGGCGATGCCGGTGATCCTGACGGAACCCGATGAATGGGACGCATGGCTGCATGAACCGTGGGGCGTCGTCCAGGAGCTGCAACGTCCGTTGCCGGACGGTGCGCTGTCGATGGAGCTTGTGGCCGCCTGAGGAGCCACAAGTCTCCCGGTTTTCCAAGGCCGCACGGCCGGTCATGGCGTAATCGAACGGCCTATCAAACGGCGAAGGTCGATGGAGCCTTGTGGGAAACCGATAGAAAACGCCGCGTTGCGGCCCCGGCGCGGGCAGCGCCGGTTCGGCTGCGGTCAGTTCCGAAGGACCTCCCGCAGCCGAACAAACAGAGCACAACATGCCCTACTCATTACAGGCGAATAAGGGCTGGGGCTGGGATCTGTTCCAACACATCGGCAAATGTGGCGCACAACTCCTGTGCATGAGAAAACGCTCGCCATGCGGCGGGCCTTCGGCACGGAATAGGGCAGGGGGGTCAGGCGGTGGTCAGCTTGGCTCCGGCCGAGTGTCACATGCCGTCTGGACTTCCTTCTGGTAGTCCGCGGCGATCTTTTCCGCTTCAGCAGGGACGTAAGGCCGCTCATAAGCTTCGATGACGATTTCACGAGTGAGTTCCGCCAACTTTGGGTCGGGCAGGTCTCGGGTGACCTTCATGACCGACAACAGGGAAAAATTGTGTTGCCGCGCTCTCATGATCGACTTCGCCATATGGCCCAGCACCTGGCATTCCTCACCAGCGTCCCTGCTCTGGCTCGCCGAAGCCGCCTCTTGAGCATGGGACAAGGAGCAGGACAGCAAGAAAGCCGCCGATGTGCTGGCGAGTAGTTTCATGATCATTTCCCCATACCAAGATCAACTTAGACGTTGAAGGCGCGTCGCCCGATGAACATCCGGGGACGGCACTACCAGCGGCCGATCATCACTGTCCACCGGGATGCTCCAGAACATCCGCATGACCGCCATGGGCGACACTTCGGCAACAGGACGAGACCTACACACGGACCCCCCGCTGAACAACCGGGACCTAACACAACCGGCCCCACTCACTAGGGGGGCCTATGTGAGCATTGCCGTGTCTCAATCAAAACCGGTCGGCACACATCCGCCGTGGATAGGAAAAGGCCCGCCTCGCGGCGGGCCTTTGGCTGTGAACGGGGCAGGGGTCAGGCGGCTTTCAACTCGGCCATGCGTTCCGTCAGCATCCAGAGGGCGCGGTTCAGGTTGCGGTTCTGGTCGATCCCGGCCACCTCGCGCACGCTGCGGCGGCGCATGTAGCCCTTCTCATCGCGAACATAGCCGGTCATGCCGCCCTTGATCGTGTTTTCCTGCACCACGTTGAACGCGGTCCAAAGATCGGTTGCGCGGTCGGCGGTGCGGCGCGGGCGCATGAAGCTCTCGGCCGATACGGGCGCGGCCTTTCCGCCGTCCTCGTGCGAAGCCGGAAAGCGCAGGCTGTGCGCGGCTTCGGCCAGGATCGCGCGTTCCTCGTCCTGCAAGGTGATCGCCCGAAACTCCTTCACGCGCTCGGCAATCTGCGGGGCATCTTCCAGAACGCGATACGCGCCTTCGATGACTTCGCCCACGGCATTGCCGGAATGGCGAACCTTCACCTCGCTAAAGGTTTCGCCTGCCATCAGGCCATTGGAGCAGACGAACCGGAACTATGTCCGGAGCCGGACTATGTCCCGCGAGTGCAAAGAAGCGCTTAATTACGGGATGATACCAAGTCATT
>NZ_JBNJLK010000032.1:0-7694 GCF_051195255.1 Falsirhodobacter sp. 1013
GTTCGGTTCTGAACAGGGGCTAAAGCCCGCCCTTTCGATCCCTTTGGGATGACAACGTCTCGACGCGATCATGCAGGTGCCACTCGGTCCCTTCTGACGACACCGTTGGAACCTCGGACGTGGCCGCGCGGGCACCCGAGCAACCATTCCCTTCCCGGTCCCCCTGATCTATCAAAGCCGGATCTTGCACAGGATGGAGTGACCTGTAACCATGACCGGCGATACAGGTCTTCTTGCCCAGCTTCCGGTGCCGGTCTACACGACCGACACGGCAGGCAACATCACCTTCTACAACGAGGCGGCCGCCCGCTTCTGGGGCTATCGTCCGACACCGGAAAGCCGCCACTGGTGCGGCTCCTGGACCCTGCTTTCGACCGAGGGAAAGCCGCTGTCCCGTGAGATGTCGGCCCTGGCCGCGACACTGCGCGAGGGGCGGCCGGTTCAAGGCATGGAGATGATCTCCGAAGGACCGGACGGCGCCCGGCGCCCGTTCGTGGCGTTCCCCAACCTTCTGCGGGACGAGGCGGGTCAGGTTGTCGGCGGAATAAACCTGCTGATGGACGCCTCCCAGACCGATGGCGCAGATCTGCGGAACGAGAGACTGGCCGCAATCGTCTCCTCTTCGGACGACATCATCATCAGCAAGACCCTCGGCGGCCACATCACCTCATGGAACGCGGCGGCGACGCGCCTTCTCGGGTACGAGGCCGAGGAGATGATCGGCCAGTCGATCACGAAGATCATTCCGCCGGAGCTTCTTCACGAGGAGGAGAAGATCATCCGGATGATCCGGAGCGGGGAGCGCGTCGATCACTTCGACACGGAGCGCCTCCGGAAGGATGGCACCCGGATCCACCTGTCATTGACCGTCTCGCCGCTGCGTGACAGGGACGGCCGCATCGCCGGAGCGTCGAAGGTGGCTCGGGACGTGTCCGGCCGCAAGAAGGCGGAGGACATGCAGCAGCTCCTGATCCATGAGCTGAACCACCGCGTCAAGAACATGCTGGCCGTCATTCAGGCGATTGCCACCCAGTCGCTTCGCCGGGCCCCGGACCCAGACACCTTCGTGCGGGCGTTTCGGGGTCGCCTTCAGGCGCTCGCACGGGCCCATGACGTGGTCGTGCGGGGCGAGATGAAGGGGGCGGACCTGTTCTCGCTCCTGCGTGAACAGGTGCTTCTTGGCAATGCCGAGGATCAGCGTGTCAATCTTTCTGGGCCTTCCGTCTTTATCGCATCGAACATCATCGTGCCGCTGGCGCTGGTGCTTCATGAACTGGCCACCAACGCCCGCAAGTACGGAGCCCTGTCGCGTCCCGAGGCCCGTCTTCGGATCGAATGGTCCCTGACAGAGGGAGCGGAACGTCGCCTCCATCTGGAATGGAGGGAATCCGGGGTGCCGGGACTCGGGACGGCTTCCGCTCCGGGGTTTGGCACGCAGCTCATCTCAAGCGCGCTGGACGGCGAAGGCGGCACGGTCGAGACGGACTATCGGCCGGACGGCATCACCTGCCGCATCGATTTGCCCGCAAGCGACGGGATCAGTCCGGCACCGACGGACACCGTAAAACCGGGAAAACCGGAACAGCCGGGGGACGCCGCCACCTCTACCCTTGCGGGAGCGCGCATCCTGATCATCGAGGATGAGCCCATCGTCGCCATGGACGTGGCGGACCAGGTGCGCGGCCTGGAGGCCGGCGTCATCGGGCCTGCGGCGACGCTGGAACAGGCCCTGCACCTCGCGGAACAGGCCACCTTCGATGCGGCGCTGGTCGACGCAAACCTGAACGGGCTGCGGACCGACGATCTGGCGCAGATCCTCACAAGGCGTGGAATTCCCTTCGCCTTCGCCACCGGCTATGGCCGTGAGGCTCTGCCCGTCGGCTTCGAAGCCACTCCCGTGCTGGCCAAGCCCTTCTCCCGCGATGATCTGGGGGCTGTGCTCCGTTCGCTTTTGCGAAGCCGCGTCCCGGGTTAAAGGACCGCGCATCACGACGAGTCTTGCACACCGGCAGGTTGCAGCAACCATCGAACGATCAGCGACAATGAGGATCGGGAGGCCGCTGCCGGGCGCGCACGACCACGCGGTTCGCGACGGGAATGGCGGATGAATGGCCTTCACTCCCGCTTTGGTGAAGCAATGGAAGCGTCATGTAGGCTCCACTTGATGCGAGCCATCGGCAGGTTACGTCGAAAGGATAAAGAGACGCCTTAAGGGACAGCAATTTGGGGTACTGGAGATATGAGGTCGAAGCTGGCTGCTTCGTCTTGTCGGGTAGTGTTCTTGAACTTCTGGGAAGCTGCGGGAAAAGGCTCGAGATGGATCTCGCCCAATTTTCAAAGTTGGCTCATCCCGAAGACCGCGCGGGGATACAGAACTTCTTCGAGCGGATCATACGAGGCGGCTCCGGCGAGCAGCTTCAGTGCCGGGTGACGGGTGTGAATGGCATCGAGCGCCTCATCGAGATCGAAGGGCAAGGTCTGTTCGACAGCCGCGGAAAGCTGCTTGGAGCCTACGGTGCCTGCCAGGACATCACAGATTGTTCGGCAACCGAGGCGGCCTTGCGCGAAAGCGAGGATCATTACCTGCATGCCGTTGAACTGACCGCGCAGATCCCGTGGACGGCCGATCCCGATGGAAGCATCCTGGAGGTGGGACCAGTTTGGCTCGAACTCATCGGAATGGGTCGCGAAGAGGCGCTCGGCTCGGGGTGGATGGCTGCGCTTCATCCTGAGGACGTCGAGCAAACGGCGCGCCTTTGGACGCAGGTGCTGGCGACCGGCGCACCGTTGGATCTGGAATATCGGCTGCGCCTTGTTAACGGCGGGTATCGCTGGTTCCGTGTGCGGGCGGCGGCGCGCCGCAATGAACTGGGCGAGATCATCCGCTGGTATGGCACCGCTCACGACATCCATGATCGTAAGCTGGCTGAAGCCGCTTTGCGTTACAGCGAAGCCTTTGCGCGCAGCATCCTCGAGAGCACGATAGACTGTGTGATTGTCCTCGATCTTACGGGGAGCGTTCAGTTCATCAATGGGCCGGGGCTGGAGGCGATGGAGATTGAGGACTTCGAGGCACGGCAAGGCAAAAGCTGGAGCTCGTTCTGGCCGGCGGACGTGACGGAGGAGGTGACCCGAGCACTTGCCGCGGCTCGCGCAGGCGGTGCCGCCCGTTTCGTCGCCTTTGGTCCGACGGCGAAGGGCGCACCGAGGTGGTGGGATGTCAGGGTCTCTCCTTTTTTGGGTCCGGAAGGCAAGCCCGATGGGCTGCTTGCAATCGCGCGCGACATGTCCGACGCCAAACATGCCAGTGAACAACTGGAGCACGCTTGGGCCGCAGCCGAAGCTACAGCCCAGCAGCTCGAGAATGTTCTTGAAAGCACAACCGACGGGGTTGTGACGCTTGACCACGACCTGCGCTTTACATACGTCAACCGTCGAGCTCAGGATCTCTTCGCCGACGAAGTCGACCTCCGGGGCAGGCTCCACCGGGAAGTCTTTCCGGGTCAGACCTTCGACGAGCTGAGGGAGCAATATAGGAACGCCTTTAGGCAGCAGGAAGCGGCACATTTTGAAAGATACATTCCGCTGCGGAACATGTGGATGGAGTTCCACGTCTATCCGTCCGCGGATGGAGTGAATGTGTTCTTCAAGGATGTGACGGAGCGCCATCGCGCCCGGGAGGAGCTTCGGTACCTAGCGCATCACGACTCCCTCACCGGATTGGCGAACCGCACCATTCTGCGGGCCTGTCTTGAGCAGATGCTTCCAGCCTCCGCTCCGGATCAGCAAACCGCAGTGCTGTTCCTGGACCTGGACGATTTCAAGGCGGTGAACGACAGCTTGGGACACCAAGCCGGGGACATGGTTCTGGTCGCCGCGGCAGAGCGACTGAAGACCGCCGTCCACAGTTCCGACTTGGTCTGCCGGTTCGGAGGGGACGAATTCGTTGTCGTGGCGCAGGTCAGTGGGACCGATGAGGCTTCCCGACTGGCCAAGCGGATCATCGGCACCCTGAGTGAACCTTACAAGGTTGAAGGGCGCACCATGACCACCGGCGTCAGCATTGGCATCGCCATCGCGCCGAAGCCGGGTGCGGCAGTGGCGGATGTGAAACGTGACGCGGACATCGCGCTCTACCAAGCCAAAGCTGAAGGGGGCGGCATGTTTCGCGTCTTTGATCAGACGATGGGCAAGGACTTTCACCAGCGAGAAGAACTGAAGCGGGATCTCAGGGGTGCCGTGGCGCGAGAGGAGTTCCATCTTGTCTATCAGCCGCTTATCGACCTAGGGACCTGTCGCATCAAAGGCTTTGAGGCGCTGCTTCGCTGGGAGCATCCAGAAAAGGGGGTCGTGAGCCCGTTGTCATTCATCCCGCTGGCGGAAGCGTCGGGCGCGATTGTCGAGATCGGGGAATGGGTGCTGGCAACGGCGTGCCGCGAGGCTGCGTCCTGGCCTTCCGACGTTTCCGTCGCGGTGAACCTTTCGCCCATCCAGTTTCAAGACGGCAGGTTGCCTGAGACAGTGTCCCGCTGCCTGTCAGAGAGCGGGTTGCCCCCGGGCCGCCTTCAGCTTGAGATCACCGAGTCTGTTCTACTGGCGAACACCGAAAGCAATATCGAGATTTTGGCGGCGCTTCGTCGTCTGGGTGCATCCATCTCCATGGACGACTTCGGCACCGGCTACTCCTCCCTCGGCTATCTACGCAAGTTCGCCTTTGACAAGGTCAAGATCGACCGGAGCTTCGTAGGCGACCTTGTCGCGAAGGGAAAGAGCGGGGCAGAGCGTACCACCATAGTTCGGGCAATCATTGACCTTGCCCACAACCTTGGCCTTGCAGTAACGGCGGAAGGGCTGGAGACTAAAGCACAGGCAACGATCCTGCAGGAACTGGGCTGCGACGAGGCGCAGGGATACCTTATCAGCCAACCGGTCGCCGCAGGCGACGTGGCAAGGATCATGTCGCAATTCGGCGGAACTGCCTGCGGCGCGTCAGCTGCCGATACAGCCCCGACCGACCCTGCCAAGCGTGAACCCTCTGACCTCCTTCGGTGAACCGCACTGAACCGCGCCGGGTTTGCCGGAGGCTCCAACTCCTGAGTAAGGTGGAGCATCATGAGCAAGACAACGAACAAATTTTCCCCTGAAGTTCGCGCGCGTGCGGTTCGGATGGTTCTCGACAACAAGGGCCAGCACGGCTCACGCTGGCAGGCGGTGATGTCGATCAGCACCACGGCCCATGCCGGGTTCGTTCTCGATGCCTTGGAGCAAGCGGTCCACGACAGGCGTCCGGCAAAAGGTATGGGGCTGGTCCACCACAGCGACAGGGGATCGCAATATCTGTCCATTCGCTACAGTGAACGGCTGGCAGAAGCCGGGATCGAACCCTCGGTGGGCAGCGTCGGTGACAGCTACGACAACGCCCTGGCCGAGACGATCAACGGTCTGTTCAAGGCAGAGGTCATTCACAGGCGCGGGCCATGGCGGAACTTCGAAGCCGTCGAATACGCCACGCTGGAATGGGTCGACTGGTTCAACAACCGTCGCCTGCTCGAGCCAATCGGGAACATCCCGCCAGCCGAAGCAGAGGCCAACTTCTACGCCGCTCTGGAAAATGAACCCATGGCCGCGTAACTGAACTACTCCCCGGAAAACGGACAGTGACGGAAGCTACGATCTGACGTTTGCTGGTCTCCAAGGACGAGGAGATCAGAACATGAAGAAGCGCAGGAACCATGACGCGGGCTTCAAGGCCCGCGTGGCGCTGGAAGCGCTGAAGGGCGAGCGCACGGTGTCGGAATTGGCGGCCGAATACGGCGTGCATCCGACGATGATCCACCAATGGAAAAAATCGCTGCTGGACGGCGCTGCGGATATCTTCGAGCGAGGCAACCGAAAGCCCGCGGAGGTGGACGAGGAAACGGTCCGGTCATTGCATGCCAAGATCGGAGAGCTGGCCGTCGCCAACGATTTTTTGTCACGAAAGCTCAAGCCGTGGACCGGCAGGTGAGGCGTGGGATGATCGAACGGGACCACCCTGCACTGTCGATCGGGGCGCAGTGCCGCCTGCTGTCGATCTCGCGCTCGTCGTTCTATCATGAACCAGCCGGTGAGACGGAACAGAACTTCGGGCTGATGCAGCTCATTGATCGGCAGTTCCTGGACACTCCCTTCTACGGCGTCCGGCAGATGACTTGGCATCTGCAGAATGAGGGCCACGGTGTGAACCAGAAGCGCATCCGGCGGCTGATGCGGCTCATGCGCTTGATGCCGATCTACCAGAAGCCCAACACCAGCAAGCCGAGAAAAGGGCACAAGACCTATCCCTATTTGCTGGGCGGACTGCGGGTCCATCGCCCAAGCCAGGTCTGGTGCGCCGATATCACCTACCTGCCGATGCGGCGCGGCTTTTTGTATCTGGTTGCCATCATGGACTGGTTCACACGCAAGGTCCTGGCCTGGCGCATCTCGAACACGTTGGAGGCTGACTTCTGCGTCGAGGCGCTGAACGAGGCCATCCACCGCTTTGGCGCGCCCGGGATCATGAACACCGATCAGGGCAGCCAGTTCACATCCTTCGCCTGGATCGACCGACTGAAGCGCGTTGGCACCCGGATCTCGATGGATGGCAAAGGCCGCTGCATCGATAACGTCTTTATCGAGCGTCTGTGGAGATCGCTGAAGTATGAATGCGTCTACCTGCACGCCTGGGAAACAGGATCGCAGGCCAAGGCCGCAATCAACCACTGGATTACCTTCTACAATCATCGGCGACCACACACTGCCCATGGCGGGCAACCGCCCGCCGTGGTCTACTTCAACAGCATCGAAACCGATCAGCAGGCACAGGCAGTAGCTTAAATCAGCCGGAAAGCTGTCCAAGGATCGGGGAGTAGCTCATAACTAACCAAAATCAGCCTCCAGAAAACCCGGCGCGGTTCATAACGCTATCGCTGGTTGCCTTGCAAAGGCTCAGACGCCAACCACTTTCCGCAAGGCTTCATCGATCCGGCTCTGCCAGCCAGGACCGCCAGCCTTGAAATGTTCAACCACGTCCGCGCTGAGACGGATGGACACGGGCACCTTGGGCGGCGCCTTCTGCGGCCCGCGAGTTCTGGGAAACGCCGCGCGGATATGAGCCGGCAACTCACTTGCAGGCTTCGCCTTTGCGAAGTCGTCGGTCGTCCATTCCGGATTGTCGCTGTCAGTCACTGTCGGGCGGGGCATGACGATCCATCTCCCTCTTATGGGCGCGGCGAAGGCTGATGGCCCGCAGGGTGCCGTTCCTGTCCGTGAAGGCAAGGCAGTGTGCCCTTCCGTCGATCAGGCCCCAGGCGCGATACCGCACTTCGCCGTAGTCGTTTCGGTCATCCTCGATGAAGGCGAGGATTTCGAGGTCGGCCGCACGAGCCAAAGAGACGCCATGCTTGGCAAGATTGATACCGTCCTTCTCGGGGTCGAACTCGATCTTCATAACTGTATATACAATCAGGAAGTCTGGAATTCAACTGAGTTGTATGACTGGTCCGTCAGACGCCGCTAATTACCACAAGTGCTGAAATAGCTGGCATTGGCTTCTCCTCTTCGCCGCGACCTGTCGAATGAGGGGCGCAGATCCACGAGGCGCCAGAACTTAACAATATGCTAACATGCAGATAAAATTATGATATTAAGCTTATTTCTGCTCAAAACCGTTT
>NZ_JBNJLK010000033.1:0-6365 GCF_051195255.1 Falsirhodobacter sp. 1013
GAAACCTACCTCTCCGCAATCGCGTTGGCCGCAACCGTCCTGTTTTGGCTGTGATCAAGAACGAGTCCTGACCCTAGGGAAGGTCGTCGCTTCCCGGAACGACGCCTATCCTGAAGGGGCCACGGTCAGGGCCCTCGGAGGTTGGGCAGAGCATGTCATTCTGCCACCCGATGCGCTGTCTCTGGAGCAGATTGATGCCAAGCCCGACCTTGCGCCGGAACTGCATATGGGTCTGCTCGGCTCCTCTGGGCTGACGGCTTGGATCGGCATGCATGAGATTGCGGGCATCCGACCGGGCGACACGGTGCTGGTCAGCGCTGCAACCGGATCGGTTGGCAGCGTTGCCGGCCAGATTGCCAAGCGCCACGGTTGCACGGTGATCGGACTGGCGGGAGGACCGGAAAAACGCCGGACACTGGCGACGCTAGGGTATGATCACGCCATCGACTACCGCGCCGTACCTGATCTGGGCGCAGCCTTGGGCCGGATCGCTCCGAACGGCATCGACGTGTTCTTCGATAACGTGGGCGGCGAGATGCTGGAAACCGTGATGATGTGCATGGCGGATCGTGGCCGCATCGCCGTCTGCGGAATGATGGGGCAATACAACAACCAGGACAACGCGCACGCCAATCGGTCCTTGTGGCAACTGGTGGTCAAGCGGCTGATGCTGCGCGGCTTCCTGACGCCTGACCATGCTGATCGTCTGCCTGAAGCGGCACGTGATTTGGCGGCCGGCGCGAAAGAGGGAAGTCTTGTCCCGCTTCAGCAGCTTTATGACGGTTTGGGCGAAGCGCCGCGAGCCTTTATCGACCTCATGAGTGGGAAGACCACAGGCAAGACGCTCGTCAGGTTGTAAGGCGCGTGTGATGATCCGAGGGAGGATGGGTAGGTAGCAGGGTGCTCAACCGCACTAGCCGATAGGTAGCCTCTGTATTATCTATAATACATGACAAGCTCCGCTAAAGAAACATTGGCGACGAAAATCGCCCAAAGCCTGGCTGACCGCATCATCACGGGGGCCATTCGCCCCAACACCCCGCTGCGCCAGGATCACATCGCCAAAGAGTTTGGGGCCAGCCATGTGCCCGTGCGCGAAGCCTTCCGACATCTGGAGGCGCAAGGGCTGGCGGTCAGCGAGCCGCAAAGGGGCATGCGGGTCACCTCGTTCGACGTGGAGGATCTGCACGAGGTTGCCGCCATGCGCGCATCGCTTGAGGTTCTGGCCCTGCGTCATGCCGTGCCCAATATGACCCCAGCTGTTCTGGACGCCGCCGAATGGGCGACACATGCCGGAGATGCGTCACGAGAGGTGCGGGAGTGGGAGGACGCCAACCGCCGGTTTCACCGCCTGATCCTTGAGCCTTGCGAAATGCCGCGACTGCTGTCCGCGATCGACACGCTCCACACCGCCAGCGCCCGCTTCCTGTTTGCCGCCTGGCGCACCGAATGGGAGGCGCCAACGAACCACGAGCATCGCGCCATTCTTGCGGCACTGCGGCGGGGGGAAACGGACAGAGCCTGCTTGATCCTGTCCAAGCATGTCGGGCGAACAACGCGGCGGGATCTTCAAAAGAATGGCCTGTAATCAATGGATTGATAAAAAGCGGCACTAATATCTATAATACATATTGCTGCCTGAGCCTGTGAGCTTCTAGTCATAGATATTTCCGCAAAGGACCTGTCATGACGCCTCATATGCTCCTGTCCCGCCCCGATCATCGGGCTCTGCTTCACGCCATGCCGAAGGTTGTGGCTCTTGCCGCGCTCATCACGCTTGGCGCGAAGATTCAGGTGCCGTTCTGGCCCGTGCCGATGACGATGCACACGCTTGCGGTGCTTTCAATCGCCATCCTCGCTGGACCTCGTATCGCGGCCGGAGCGGTCGCCACGTATCTGGCAGCCGGCGCGGTGGGCTTGCCCGTGTTCTCCGGCTCTCCGGCCCGTGGCATCGGGCTGGCCTATATGGTTGGACCCACCGGGGGCTACCTGCTTGGTTATCTTCTGGCGGCGGCCCTGACCGGCTGGCTCGCCATCAGCGGCGGCACGATGCGCCGCATCCTCGCCATGCTGGCCGGCATGGGGGTGATCTACGCCCTTGGCGCGGCATGGCTTTGCCGTTTCGTGCCCGCCGCCGATGTCTGGGCGGTCGGCGTCCTGCCCTTCCTCATGGGCGACCTGCTGAAGATCGGGCTTGCCGCGGGGTTGGCGACGCTGTGGACCCGCGCACGGGGGCGGCGCGCATGATCCGCAACGACTGGACACTGGAGGAGGCGCAGTCCATCCACGCGCTGCCCTTCCCCGACCTGATGCACCGGGCGCAGTCGATCCATCGGCAGAACTTCGATCCGCATGTCGTGGAGCAGGCCAGCCTTCTCAGCATCAAGACGGGGGGCTGCCCGGAAGATTGCGGCTACTGCTCGCAAAGCGCTTCCCACAAGACGGGTGTGAAGGCGACGAAGCTGATGGAGGTGGACGCGGTTCTGGCGGCCGCGCGCCGCGCCAAGGCGGCGGGAGCGCAACGTTTCTGCATGGGAGCCGCGTGGCGCAGCCCGAAGGACCGCGATCTCGATGCCATCTGCGCCATGATCGAGGGGGTTCGCGATCTGGGGCTGGAAACCTGCATGACTCTGGGCATGCTGTCGCCCCCGCAGGTCGCACGACTAAAGGACGCAGGCCTCGACTTTTACAACCACAACATCGACACCTCGCCCGAGTATTACCCGAAAATCGCCACGACCCGCACGATGGATGATCGTCTCGAAACGCTCGACCATGTGCGGCAGGGCGGCATCAAAGTCTGTTGCGGCGGCATCCTCGGCATGGGCGAGGCGGAGGAGGACCGCATCGCGATGCTGGTCGTTCTTGCGAACCTTTCCCGTCATCCCGAGAGCGTGCCGATCAACCTGTGGCAGCCCATCGGCAACACGCCAGTCGAGAAGGTGGCCCGGCCGGTCGACCCCTTCGCCCTGGTGCGGGCCGTCGCGCTGGCACGCATCCTGATGCCGCAAAGCGTCGTGCGGCTGTCGGCGGGGCGGACGGGAATGAGCGACGAGCTTCAGGCTCTGTGCTTTCTCGCAGGCGCCAACTCGATCTTTGCGGGCGATGTGCTTCTGACGACAGGCAATCCCGCATCCTGGCAGGATGCAGATCTGTTTGCCCGGCTCGGGATGCGCAGCGCAGTTGTCGAAAAGAAACCGGTCTTTCTGGCACAGGCATCGTGAGTTTTACGCTCGCAGGCCATGCGTGCATCTCCATTTCGGAGATGCACGGAGGCGCTGGTGACGATCAAGCTGCGCCCTCATCACCTCCTTTTTATGCTGACCTACGTAGGCAAAGAATACAGCCCGGTCTTCGTAGAAATTTGCCATCGCATTGCGAAACGGATCACGGATGGAGAGGATATCGTCGTGGTCAAGGGGCCGGATGGCATCTGCGCTCCCCTTCTTGATAAACGGGACGCCCATTGTTACCAAGCGGGCGTTCGAGATCGGGACCGGCAAGCGGCGGGTGACGTGGGCGATCTCCTGGGAACTGTCATCGCTCCGGGCGTCTTGATCCACGCCGATCCCGTGCTGTTGGTTCGAGCTCTGCGCGACAGCCGCCAAGGCTGGATATGGAATGGCGCGGGTCCATAGTTTGGATCGCACCAAAGAGAAGCAGTCGGATGATGGCTCGAACGAAGCGGACATTCGCTTCTCCTGAAGCCTCGGCTTTAATAAACTTCCAGAACGCTCAACACCGGCTGCAACACCGGGCTTGCGGCACGACCAAGAAGTCTTCACTTGTGATCGGTGTGGAGCTTGTCAGCGCTTCCGGCCGGACCTGAAGCGCCGAAGCCAGGCGAAGGACCGTGTCTTCTGTACAAGTGTCTCTGGCCGGGACCGCGCCTTCAAGGCGGGCGATCTGGCGTTCGGTCAGCCCGGAGAGTTTGGCAAGGCGAGGACGGCCAAGCCCACGGGCCCGGCGTATCTGGTTGAGCCGCTCGGGCTGAATGGAGGTCATGACGTGCTTCCTTATTTGGTTGGGCGCAACATCGGCAAAGGTGCAGGCATCGGACGCACACTGCGCCATTCGCGTGTCGCATCACGCAATATTTGAGCGGCACCATACAAGGCAAGGCTGGCCATCAAAGCTGCCACCGTGAAGTCAGGCCATCCAATGCCAGTGCCGAAGACCCCGAGTGCTGCCAGCAACACCGCAATATTGGCAATGACGTCGTTGCGCGAACAGATCCAAACCGAGCGCATGTTTGCGTCTCCGTCCCGGAAAGCTGTCAGGAGCACAAGGCAGATCAAGTTCATGACCAGCGCCAGCGCGCCCACCGCGCCCATCGTAGGGGCGTGCGGCACCGAGCCGTGGACCGCGTGCCAGACCACCGTCCCCATCACCCACAAGCCGAACACTCCCATGGAGGCACCCTTCAACAAGGCCGCGCCTGCCCGCCAGCGAAGGGTCATGCCCAGCACGGCCAAGCTGATCGCGTAGTTCGCGGCATCGGCAAAGAAATCGAGCGCGTCGGCCTGAAGTGCTGCGGAACCGGCCAGCACCCCGGCCGCGATCTCCGCGATGAACATGCCCGCGTTGATGGCGAGCGCGATCCACAGCACACGACGGAAACGAAGGGAGGTGCCAGCGGAGGAGGCACAGGTATCGGCGGAGCAACAGGGCATGATAGACTCGCTTTATGGTCCAGTTGCCCCAATATCTACCGTCTATAGCAACTATAGGGTCAAGCCATGTCTGACGCCTTTCGCATCGGGGATCTGGCCCGCCTCACCGCCACAAAGGTTGTAACGATCCGCTACTACGAAAGCATCGGCCTCATGCCCGTGCCTGAACGCAGCGCAACGAACTACCGTATCTATGGAAAGGTGCAATTGAACCGCCTTCGGTTCATCAGGCGCTGCCGTGATCTTGGTTTCTCATTGGAACAGATTGCGGAGCTTGCCGCTCTTTCTTCCGACAGTCAGAGATCTTGCGGCGAGGTGGACGCGCTGACGCGCACCCATCTGGCCGAGGTGGAGGCGAAGATTGCTGACCTGAACGCTCTTGCTGCGGAATTGCGGCGGATCGGAGCGCAATGCCACGGCAGCACGACGATCTCCAACTGCCGCATCATAGAAACCTTGGATCATCGACCATGAATGATGGTAACGCCCGCCCCGCTCCATGTCCGTAGCAGAGCAGGAGACCGGATGCTTCTGCCGTCAGGTGGGGCGGCGTTCGCTGGTGGACATGCCCAAGCGCGGAAGAACACGGATGTAGACCAGTTCGGCAACCAACTCGACCAGGGTTTGCGTGACGATCACAGCCGGAAGCACGGGGAGCGCGCCCGGAACAGCGAGGGCCAGCGGCAGCACGACGAGGGAGTTCCGTGTCGCGGTCGAGAAGGACACGGCCCTACCCGCAGCAGGTTGAAGTCCGAAGGCCTGTGCAATGCCCCAGCCGATGAAGGGAGCGATGACGGCAAAAGCAATGTAGATGGGTAAGGCGGACAGCGCATGACGGCTGGCGGTTCCCAGAACCGGAACCGTGGCCGCCACGACGAGGAACAGGACTAAGGCCGTCACTGGGACTGGAAGAAGCCCAAGAATTTTGCTGACACGCTGTCCTGTCGTATGTTGCGTGCCCCAAAGCTGGACAGCGCCCGCGCAGATCAGCGGCACAGCGATGAGCCAGACGAATGCATGCACGAACGGGCCGACACGCACGAGGTCAGCGGCCGCGTCGCCAAGGAACAGGCCAAGGTAAATCGGCAGTAGGGCCATCTGCACCAGCAGGAGGATCGGCGTCGAGGACAGCAGCAGTCGGGCATCCGCCCGCCCTAAATGGGCAAACGTGATCACGTAGTCGATGCAAGGCGTGAGCAGCACCATGAGGATGCCAAGGCGCAGCAATGCGTCGTCTATGGCAAGGCGGGACAGCAGGAAGGCAAAGATCGGAACGCAGATGAAGTTGCTGACGAGAAGGGCACCCAGAAAGCGTGTTTCTCGGAATCCTCGGCCAATCTCCGGCAACGGCACCTGCAGAAAGGTGACGAACAGCATGAAGGCCAGTGCGGGATTGATTGCCCCTTCCAGTTCGCCCGTGCCTGACACGGTAAACCCAAGGAACACGGCAAAGGCGACAGCCGCAAAGTAGATCCACACCTGTTGCCGTTCGAGAATGTCCCGCATGCCGTTTCCTTGCCGCTCACCTATGGGTGCCACGAGTAGCCGACAAAGGAAAAAATCACGAGAGGCCGCTTTGGGCTCCAAGTCGTCATGTTACCTGTTCGAAACCGAACCAGACCGTGTGAAAACTCAAACAGGATTCACAGGTTTGGGCGACCGTGGTATTCTTGGTCATGGCACATATTTCAG
>NZ_JBNJLK010000034.1:0-6092 GCF_051195255.1 Falsirhodobacter sp. 1013
AAGAGCCGTTCGCCCGCCTGCCGGGAGAGCGGTGTTTTGCCTTGTTAAGCGGTATTGTCGCAAGCATACTCTCGTCCGGACAACTGCGTTGCCCGAACTCGCGCTTGTGAGGGGGTGTTGCACCCCCTTCAATCCCCCGATCCGGCGCAGCCGGAATGGGGCCAGCCCCAAACCCCGGCGGGCGTTGCCCCTGTACCCCGAAAGGTGCCAGCGGATGCGAATCGAGATACGGACCACCCCCGAGGACAAGGAACGCTGGCAGAAGATTGCCGCGAGCAAGGGCGTGTCGTTGTCGGAACTGGTGCGCGTCACGCTGGACAGCCAGCGCCTGCGCAAACGCCGCGATCCGCCTAAGGTCGATCCCGACCTGTTGCGCGAGCTTGCCCGCATCGGCAACAACCTCAATCAGCTTGCCCGTGCCGCGAACCGTCGCCAGCCCGTGCCGGCTGCGGCGCTCCTGCTGCAGCTGATCGAGATCGACCGCGAGCTTGCCGCCGTGCGCGCGGCGCACGAACGGCCCGCCGATGCTGATTAAGTTCACCACCGGAGGCCGCGGCGGCGGCGGCGAAGTTGCCGCCTACCTCACCAGCCCCGATCGCGCAGGGCGCGATCATGCGCCGCCTGAGGTGGTGCGCGGTGACATGGACCGGACCCGTGAGCTGATCGACAGCATCGACCGCCAGTGGAGCTACACCCACGGCGTCCTGTCTTTTGCCTTGGAGGACGCGCCGACCGAGGACCAACAGCGCGAGGCGATGGACGCATTCGAGCGTCTGGCCTTCGCGGGCATGGACCCCGAGCAATACGACATCACGTGGGTTCGCCATCAGCACACCGAGGGCGGGCGCGTGGAGTTGCATTTCGTGACGCCGCGCATGGAGCTTTCCACCGGAAAGGCGCTGAACGTCGCGCCGCCCGGCTGGGAACGGTCCTATGCGCCGCTGCGGGACATGCTGAATTGGACGCATGGCTGGGCGCGGCCCGACGATCCGGCGCGGGCGACAGAGCATCAGCGCGCGCCGGAGAGAGCCGACGACGGCTTCCGGCTGCGCGAGGGCCGCGACGGCATCCATGCCTACCTGACGGAACTTGTAGCGGCAGAGCGGGTCACGGACCGCGCCAGCATGGTCGCAGCGCTGCACGAGGTGGGTTTGCAGACACCCCGTCAGGGCAAGGATTACCTAACCGTCCAAGACCCAGAAAGCGGCGAGAAATACCGCATGAAGGGCAGGATCTACGAGAAAGGATGGACGTATGACCGAGAGCTTGACCGAGCGGCTGCAAAAGAAGCTGTCCAGCCAGACGGCCGAGATCGAGGCCATGACCTCGGCCGAGCTGAAGCAGCTCGCGGCGAGCTTGAGGCAGCAATCGGAAAACGAGCTGCGCACCATGCAGAACGCTATCCAAGGCGTGAACCTGAGCATGACCAAGGAATTGCGAATATTGCGTCAGACGGGGCGCTGGTGGTGGATCGCTCTGGCAGTGACGTGGATGATGGTGGCGGGCTTATCAGTCTGGCACTCGATGCGTTCCGACGCGCCGGGGATCGAGCAGTTCCAGAGTTTCACCAAGGACGGTCGCACGATCCTGCTTCTGCCGGACGGGACCGAGGCGATGACGTGCTACAGGACCGGGAGCACGGACCCGCTTCGGTGCGCAGCCCTGCCGACGAAGGATTGACTGATGGACCAACTGACAGCCTTAGAACGCGCCTTGCTCGAACAGTTCGAGGCGTTGGCCAAAGCCTTCGAGACTTCGCAGGGAGCGTCCGAGACCGCGCTACAGCAGTTCGCATCGTTCTCCAGCGCGACATGCGAACGGCTCAGCCGGATCGAGAAGAAGCAGCGCGACATAGAGAGTTTTCAGACCAAGCTGCTCGCGTCCTTGAACGAGCAGAGCGCACTCACCGAGAACTTGGTGAAGCAGGTGAACGCGCTGATAGTCGAACGGCGGCGATGATCGCGGAACGGCAGGAGCGTGATCGTGCCGCCGCGCAGGAAGCCGAACAGGTGCGGCGTCGGGAACGCAGTCGTGGCAGCGATTATGGCCTGTAGATCACGTCCGCTGCCGGGACGTAGCGAAGTTCGCTCAGTGAACGAATGCTTCCAGAATGGGGCATGCGCCCGGCCCTTGATGGGTGCATTGTTCCGCGAGGTGGCGCAGAGCATCCCGCGCCTTTTTCATCTCCGCGATCTGCTGATCCAGCGCTTGGAGCCGCCGATAGGCCATCTGCCGCGCCCGTTCCCGATCTTGGCAGGTGTCCAGGTCGATCAACTCCTTGATCTCGTCGAGCGTGAACCCTGCCCGCTGCGCGGCCCGGATGAAGCGTAGGCGCTTCACGGCATTTTCGTTGTATCGTCTGATACCGGAAGGAACCGTTGGCGTGTCGAGAAGCCCTTTCCGCTGGTAGAAACGGACGGTTTCGACACCCACCCCGGCGGTGTCGGCAAACTGCTTAATTGTCAGGCTCACGTCTTGACTCCGTACTATAGTACGGACCCTATATAGCATCCGGTCAAGATTTGCGAAAGCCGGATGCCATGACTGTCACACTGCATGCCCCCAAAGTCGCCACGCTCTATCGCATGGTCATGGATAAGCACCTCTGTCCCTACGGGCTGAAGGCCAAGGATCTTCTGCAACGGCAGGGATACCAGGTCGAGGACCGTTGGCTGACGACGCGCGCAGAGACGGATGCATTCAAGGCGGAGCATCAGGTGATGACCACGCCGCAGGTGTTCATCGGGCCTGACCGGATAGGGGGCTATGATGACCTGCGCCGCCACTTCGGCAAGTCTGTCGCTGATCCGAAGGCCACCACCTACAAACCGATCATCGCCTTGTTTGGCATGACGCTGCTCATGGCCTTGGCCACGAGCCTTGCGGTCTATGGCACGCCCTTCACGGTGCGCGCCGCTGAATGGTTCATCGCATTCAGCATGGCCATTCTTGCCCTGCTGAAGCTCCAGAACGTCGAAAGCTTCGCCACGATGTTCCTGAACTATGACCTGCTTGCGAAACGGTGGGTGCGCTATTCCTACATCTATCCCTTTGCCGAAGGCTTCGCGGGCATTCTGATGATCGCGGGGGTCCTGAACTGGCTGTCCGTGCCCGTCGCCCTGTTCATCGGAACGGTTGGAGCTGCCTCGGTATTCAAGGCCGTCTACATCGACCGCCGCGAGTTGAAATGCGCATGCGTCGGGGGATCGAGCAATGTGCCGCTCGGCTTCGTTTCCCTGACCGAGAACCTCATGATGATCGCTATGGCCGTATGGATGGCGCTCATGGGATCGGGCCTCATCAGCGTGGCTCACTCCTGACCCCGCAGCCCGGTGACTTTAACCCAGCAAGACGGAGATCCTGCAAATGCTGACCAAGAAGACGATTATGGCCGCCACCATGGCCGCGCTGCTGACGACGCCTGCCATCGCTCAATCGAGCATGGACCATTCCGCTCATGCGGAAGGCCCCATGGCGGACTACATGGCGACTATGGACACCATGATGGAGTCCATGAACGGCATGACGTCCTCGGGCAATGCAGATGCCGATTTCCTTTTGATGATGATCCCGCACCATCAGTCTGCCATCGACATGGCGAAGGTCGAGCTTGAGCAAGGCAAGGATCACGAGACGCAAGAGATGGCTGAAAAGATCATCGCGGCGCAGGAGCAGGAAATTGCCGAGATGAAGTCGATGCTGGAACGTCTTGGGGTCGAAGCACCCGAATAAGACCCTCGGGAGCGGCTTTGGCCGTCCTCCTTTTGAAAGCTCGTTAGGGCTCGTTGCCGCCCCGCCCGCCCTATAGTCCGCTCTGATCCAAGCGGGGCGGGGCTATCGTGTCGCCCGTCCTGTTAGGCGCGCCCACAGGCCTGCTTTTGGCATTTCTGCGATTGGCGCTGGTGGTGGCGCAAGCGAAAGACGTTCCGCCATGTCCCGCCACTTGTCTCTATCCGTCCGAATATCGGCCAGAGTGCCGCGCAGCACATCAAGCTCGCGCTCTAACGCAGCTATTGCATGGGTGTTTTCAGGTATTGCGTCGTGTTTCACGAAAGGCTTTTCGAGGTCTTGCGCTGCAAGAGGGGGGAAGACGCGATGCAGTTCTGCCACATCTATCATCCATGTGCCTTTGTCATCCTTATGACCTGACAAACGCCCATTTTTTAAGGCTCTAGTGATAGTCGCCGTTGCGACCCCTGTAGCCTTTGCTGCCTGTCCCGCCGTGTATTTCATGGGTCTTGCGTGCCTCTTGCGTCGCGTTTCATGAAAGACTTGCATAGGTCTTGCAGCGCAAGGGCCGACTTTGCAATTAGCCTTTGCGCTCAAGATAGGATTCCATGTCCATCTGCTCTGGTTCATGACGTTCTGTAGCGGGCATGTCAGGTTCCATTCCATCGAGGAACGGTTGAGACGGAGGCTCAAGGCCAGGGCCGGAGGGTAGTTGACGCTCGCTAGGATACAGAGTTGGTAGGCGTCGTAGCGGGGTCCCATCTATCGTCAGGCCATCTTGGTCTTCAGCGTCTGCGATCACCGTTGCCGAGAAGGCTGACAGGCGCAGTTGGTCACGGGATTGCCCCCATGCCACTTGATCGTTGATGACATAAGCGGCCTCTTTGCCTTTGCCGATGCGAACGACTTGTATCCAGCGCTCCGCAGCAAGGTCTGCAATCGCGGTGCGGATGGTGCGATCTGTCACCCCCAACATCTGTGCCAAGACCTTCTGGGGGACGATCACTGCGTTCTGAGGTCCCATGTGGGCCACCAGTTGATGGAGGACTGCCGAGGCAGTGGGCTTCCGCATAGCAAATTTTGCCCAAAGCTCATGAGCCTTCCGCTCAGTCTGAACCCACTGTCCAGCCTTGTTGTGGACCGGTCGTCCAATTTCCGGAGGTGCGGAATTTCTACGCAAATTTATGTCCTCGTCGTTCCATATTCAGGAAGCAATTTTAGGCGTCATATTTCCTAAAACGTGAAAAGGTGCGGAAGCAAGCTGCTTCCGCACCCCCGGAAGCAGTGCTTCCGCACCCCCCCCATCAAGTGTTTGATATAAAACAGTAAATTTTTTCCGCCTTCTTATGATCTTAAGGACGGCAAAAAATCCCCAGTCCGGGCGCGCAAGCGCGCCGGGGGGAAGCGCGACTCCAAGCGCTGGCGACCCCCCGCCTTCGGACGGGCTGGGGAGTTTTTGTTGGCCTAGCACTCGCGGTGCCTCGATGGCAGCGCGAGTGGTTGAGGGGGGTCTGGGGGGAGGTGGGACTAGCTCTTTGCCCAGTCATGTATTACTTATTGGTATTGGTTGGTCATGCTGAGAGCAGGAGGCTGCAATGGCTCGCAATACGTCCGTGTCCCTCGGGGACCACTTCATGGGGTTCATCAGCGATCAGGTGCAGGCAGGGCGCTACGGATCGGCCAGCGACGTGGTGCGGGCCGGGCTGCGGCTGCTTGAGGAGCATGAGGCCAAGGTGAAGGCGCTACAGGTCGCGCTGATCGAGGGCGACGAGTCCGGAGAGCCGCAACCTTTCGACTTTGCCGCTTTCAAAGACCGTAAGCGCGCCGAGTTCGAAGGCTGATGAAGATCCTGCGTTTCTCGCCTGCCGCCGCCGCCGATCTGGACGGCATCTGGGACTATACCGCCGAGCGGTGGGGGGTCAGGCAGGCGGAGAGCTACACAGACGCGCTACAGGGGGCCTGTGAAGCCCTTGCAGCGGGCACACGGGTAGGACGCCCTGCCGATGTGCGTCCCGGCGTCCTGAAGGCCCTTGTAGGGGCGCACATGGTCTATTTCCGGGACAGGGGCGACCATCTGGCTGTCATCCGCATCCTGCACCAGCGTCAGGACGTGTCGCGCAACCTGTAGAGGCCCGGTTTTTGTGTGTCGGGAGGACCGGAAATCCCGCAGCGGTAGCCCATTCCATGTTTCGTCCTGGCGGAAGCTGACGAACCCGAAGGCCTCATGGCGGATCAGCGGCACCGACCCTATCACAGCACCTCTTTCACCCAATCACCTACCTCTTGAAGAGCCGTTCGCCCGCCTGCCGGGAGAGCGGTGTTTTGCCTTGTTAAGCGGTATTGTCGCAAGCATACTCTCGTCC
>NZ_JBNJLK010000035.1:0-4621 GCF_051195255.1 Falsirhodobacter sp. 1013
TCCTGGCGCGAAGGGAGAAGGGGCGAGCGAGGTTCGGGGCGGAGGCCGGAACGGCCGGAGCCTGGAGCGCGGTCACTGGGGCAGGGAGGTCAAGGGCGAAAGCCTAGACCGGACGGCACGAGGGATGCGCCCGAACCATTGACGTGATGTTCCCGAATGTGGAATGAAGCATCCGAAAGGGGACGCTTGTGGACAAATCTGCGTTGATCGGCATGAGGCTTGAACAAGCGATCCGCAAAAACGGGATGACCCTGCGCGATGCGGAAGAACGGTTCGGCATCAGTAAAAGCTCCCTGTCCAACTATATCAACCTCAACCGGACGCCCAAAGCTGACTTTCTGGCTTTGGTGGTGTCGAAGCTGAATGTGGATGCTCACTGGCTTCTGACCGGGGATGAAACCCGCAAGCCGAACCTGCACGATCACATGCGGGTTTTCCGGACCTACCAGATGGCGCGTGATGCGTTTCTGGCGGTCGAAGCTGCGCCGCTTCCTTCGCAGGTGACAGGGCAGGTGTTGGAGAACATGCGATCGGCGGGCGAGGCATTGCACCAGCTCGGCGGGATGGACGCGATGCACGCGGCGATCCAGAACTTCTTTCCGGACGACAGCGGCCGAACCTATCGGGCGTCGGGCCTTCTGAACGATCTTTGGGACGGGATCGGGGAGTGGCGGCGGTAGGAAAGGCCCGCCGCAGGGCGGGCCGGGACGCCGCTCAGGCGTCCTTGTCCTTTCGGGGTTCGGTGAGGTCGCGGTCGTAGCTGACTTCGACCTTCAGGAAGCCCGGAACGCTGAGGGCGACGGAGACGCTGATTTTCGCCTTGGTGGTGAGGGATTTCAGGATCGAGCGCAGAGTGGCGAGGATCTTGGTCATGATGGTAGCTCCTTTGAGCGAGTGTTGATTGCGGCTCAAAGGTGCGAAGGCTTTAAGGACAGGCGCACCCGCAGGGTCGCAGCGCAGCGGAGAAGGGCTTTAGCCCTTGCGCCTGTCCGGGCCGAAGCAAACTGAGTTGCAATGCATCAACATTCACTCAAAGGAGCGGGCCGCCATCAGGTCGGATGCCTGGAACGGCGCGCTCGATCCTGAAATCCTGGTGGGGCGGACGGCGACGGTGCTGCGTTCCGGGTTTCCTGAAGGTCGGGCCGCGCCAGCGGCCTGACCCCGGAAGGACTGCGCCGAAGGCGCACCCGCGTGGGCAGCGCGGGCCGATCCTGGCGCTGCCCCTGCAAGGGGCGGTGGCAGGACCGGGCATTCTGAAAAGCTCAACCCGCCACGCGGCGGGTTGCTTCCTAATCCTCAAGCGGCAGGTCATGTCCCGGCCACGGGTAGCGGTTGGCGGGTCCGTAACGGGTTCCGTTTTCCTCGAACCAGTGTCCGGCCCCGAACAGCCATGCCTTGTGAAGCTCGGTGCGCGGCGTGGCTTTCCGGACCCAACGCGGCATGATCCAACCGCCCCACGCGGCCAGATAAATGCGGTGATAGATGCGATTCATGCGTTCGGCCTTTCTCGATCTCGGGGTGACGCTCGCCTTTCGGCGGGCGACGTGTTAGCGGCAAGTGCTTAGGAGGTCCGCGATGCGGCCACGAATGTCCCAATAAAGCCGCGTCAGGCGGGACGGCTCCGGCATTTCGTCTTGTTCCTCGCGTCTCATTGCATCTCGCACGTCCGGACCCTGCACATCGTCGCCGTCCTGATAGGTGCAATCAAGGCAATAGGTGTGCTGATAGCTGTTGAGCGATCCGCCTTCGGCTTTCTCCCAGAACCTCGTTCTGCCCCTCTGTCCACACGCGCGGCAGACATGCTCCATCACATCGTCCTCAAGGTCCCTTCCTTCGGCATCGATGCAGCCGCCATAAATTTTAGTCATCGGCTCGGTCCTTCATTGTGTTGGGGGTGCCTTGTCCCGTCATGGGACAAGGCGGAAGGTTTAGACGGTGCCGTTCATGCGCGGCCCGATCTGCTCACTTGGCGCAAGCAGGTAACGGCGGGCCGGCTTCACAAGCCGTTCCAGCACAGGGGCGGCTTTGGGAAGATCGCGCATTTCATCCTGCGGCTGGCGCTTGTCATCGCATCCGATCAGGTAGCCGTGGCGGTTGACCACAAACACGGACTGCAAGACTTCGCTCGGGGTCATCTGCCACGGAAACAGAACCGCCTCGGCGCTGTCCGCATAAGAGAAGATCCAGCCTCCGGTGCCGTGTTCGCGGCGGTAGTCGATAGCGCCATCCGTGCTGTCGAACATCCGCCACGTCTTATAGGGCTGCGCGGTCATGGCCTTAGTCCTCCACGGTGAAAACAAGGGTTTCATCTTCCACGGTGTAGGGCACAGCTTCCGACAGAAGCCGCTCAACAGCGGCGCGCGGGACGTCCGGAACTCCGTCGCAGATGGTGTTCAGCAACTGCGGGCAGTCCTTCTTGAAGGCATAGCCATTGATGGCCCAGGCGATGACGCCGGGGGTGTAGATCGCGGGGGAGGATTGAAGGTGATAGGTCATTGCCATGTTTGGCGCTCCTTTTGTGGCGAGAACCCTCCGGCCGGGTGCGCCCTCTTTCCAGAATGGGGCTGGCCGGGAAGGTGAGACGCGGCTTGCCCGCGCCTCTCCTTCCCGGACTGCCTTCCGGCGAGGAACGGGGGGAGCCGCGCCACTTCAAAATCCAACGGAGCGGGGAGGGGCCCCGTCTGCACGGAGCCGAGGCACGAGGCGGAGGAAGATGGGGAGGGGCCGCGCGCAGTGCCGCATTTTGTGGTTGCGTGGGGGGCCGTCAGCCCCCTGATACGGACGCGCCCGCCAGGCGCGGCCCACGGGGGCAGGGGCGTTTGGCTTACACCAAATCCCCCTGCATGACGCGATCACCGCGCCAGCGGGGATCACCCTCGATCTTCAAAACGGTGGAGCTGGTGACGCGCGGGGCAGGTCGATCCGGCCGCCGCCTCTTGGCGCAAAGGGAGAAGGGGCGAGCGAGGTTCGGGGCGCAGGCCGGAACGGCCGGAGCCTGGAGCGCGGTCCCTCGGGCCGGGAGGTCCAGGGCGAAAGCCCTAGACCGGACGGCCAGAGGGAGGCGCCCAGACGAACAATTTGCTAATCTCCGACCAATGCACCGGCGGAGATCGAAATAACGCTGAAGGTACGCCACCGCCGCCCCGGCTGCCCTGTCCCCAATAGGAGCGGGTAGGACGGGGCAATATCACAACCCGTTTGGCAGCGGGTCGTGATGATGGATGATGTAAAGCTTTAAGCTGCTTTAGGCGCTTTTGTCCGAACCGATATTTCCATCCCCAAGGCTGTCAGGATGTTCATAAGCGTAGAAAGCTTAGGGTCGCCGGTTTCGGAGAGGCTTTTGTAAAGTGTCGCACGCGCCAGGTCGGCCTCTTGAGCCACGGCGGTCATGCCGCGGGCGCGTGCCACAGTGGCCAGCGCTTTCTTGATGTAGGCTTCGTCACCGCTCTCGAACGCATCGGCCACAAAAGCGGCCTGAACCTCGGGCGTATCCAGATATTCGGCTGCGTCGAAGCGGGTTGTCTTCACGGTCATGTCTCTACCTCCTGCGCCAATTGGCGCGCGCGTTCTATATCCCTGGCTTGGCGGCGCTTGTCGCCGCCGCACAACAAGATCACCAGCACGGCCCCTTTCTGGACGAAATACACTCGGTATCCGGGGCCATAGTCGATCCGCATTTCTCCAATGCCGTGGAAGTGCTTCACATCGCCAAAGTTGCCATCCTCAAGCCGGATCAGACGTTGCACGATGCGCGCCTTCGCATTGGCGTCTTTCAGGCCCTTGAACCACGATACAAAATCGTCTGTTTGCCGTATCTCGATCATGTGTCTACTGTAGTTGACAGAGGGGCAGGTGTCAACCACAGTAGACACATGCCCCTCTGATGTTCTTAATATTCAGACGGTAGAAGCAGCGTCAGAACACGGCGCGTCACGGTCGGGTCGTCCGGCACCTCGGACCCATAGGCATAATCGGGGTCGTAAAGGTCGATCTTCCAGTAGACGCGGACCCCGCAGATTGTCACCACGCCAAAGTCATGCAAACCGCTCGGGTCGTTGTCCTCGGTGAAGGTGGCGAAGCCCATCACCTCCACCATCAGCAAGGCGACAACTTCAAAGCCGAGGGCGTGAACGCCCGCCGTCACGACAACATGGCCAGGGATGGTGAAATCGGCCCCCCAGGTGGTGCGGAAACGGTCGTTTTGTTCCGCAATCTTGCGCGCGCGCGGCTCGATGGTCTGCCAGTCAAATGCGGGCATGGTCATGCCCCCATTTCGCGATAGGTGGCCGCGTCCTCATACCGAATGACGGGAACGCCATCGACTTCCCCGCCATAGCAGGGGCCGACATAGCCGCGGATTTTCGGCTGACCCTGAAGGCAGGGGCGCAGGTTGGCGCGCGTCTCAATGCCATAAATCTCAAGGCCGAGATTTGCGGCGGTTCCGTGCAGGTCGTCGGTGATGATGCTGGCGCTTGCGCCCTCGATCTGCTGAACAATCTGATAGCCCATGATCGTCTCCTTTTGTGGCGAGAACCTTCCGGCTTGGTGCGCCCTCTTTCCAGAATGGGGCTGGCCGTGAAGGTGAGACGCGGCTTGCCCGCGCCTCTCCTTCAGGGACTGC
>NZ_JBNJLK010000036.1:0-4470 GCF_051195255.1 Falsirhodobacter sp. 1013
CATAATCCGTGTTACACATTGGATGACTGTAAGCGGGCGCGCGCTATTTCCAACTGCGACTTTTTTTTGGTATGCCGAATGAATGAACGGCATACCGACCGAGGACCATTTTGGGGGTTTTCGTTGTCCATTGGCAGACCTACGAAGTCCATCGCCAAGATCCTTTGCCTAGGTTCAGGACCCATTGATCTCGTCGGTATGAGTTGATTCAGTTGCCTTCAAGGAGGCTTCTGATGAGCGATCTTTTCTGGCTTACCGATGAGCAGATGGCGCGGTTGCGCCCCTACTTTCCGAAGTCTCACGGCTGATCGCGCGTCGATGATCGGCGGGTTCTGAGCGGGATAATCTTCGTCAATCGCAACGGCCTACGGTGGCGTGACGCTCCACGGGAATACGGCCCGCCAAAAACGCTTTACAACCGTTGGAAGCGGTGGGGCGAGATGGGCGTCTTTGCGCGGATCATGGAAGGTTTGGCCACCGAGGCTGCCGCGCCGAAGACGGTAATGATCGACGCGACCCACCTGAAGGCGCACCGCACGGCCTCCAGTCTGGCCGTGAAAAAGGGGGGTGCGGACGGCTGATCGGCCGCACGAAGGGCGGGATGAACACTAAGCTGCATGCCGTCACGGACGATGACGGTCGCCCGATCCGGTTCTTCATGACAGCGGGCCAGGTGAGCGATTACGTCGGTGCTGCGGCCTTGGTCGGCAACCTGCCTGCCGCAGACTGGCTCTTGGCCGACAGAGATTATGATGCAGATTGGTTCCGGAAGGCCTTGCAGGACAGGGACATCAGGCCCTGCATCCCTGGTCGGAAGTCCCGCAGCAGGACCATCAAATACGACAAGCGCCGATACAAGCGGCGCAACAGGATCGAGATCATGTTCGGACGGCTGAAGGACTGGCGTCGCATCGCCACCCGTTATGACAGATGCCCGATGGTCTTCCTCTCAGCCGTCGCGCTGGCTGCAACCGTCTTGTTCTGGTTATGAGTCCTGACCCTAAGTCATTGACTTCGCTGCTCACGAATTTGAGCGGCTTGCCCGGTCAGGCCAGGCTCCCAGCGGGGTGCCATATCCGCCCCCCCGGATTGACCCGCAATGCCCTCTATCCGCACGCTGCTCATGGAGCTACCGAGCTCGCATCATGATGGAGCACCCCATGGTAAAGCATCGGCCATGCCGCCCGACCGCCTCGACGTCGATACCCCGGCCGACCGGGACTTTCGGCCGCGGCTTGCCGCGGACCCTTGTCGCGTTCATCGACGCGACCTGGCCCGACCCCGACCTCACGGCGTCGAATATCGCCAGGCGGCTTCGGGCCTTCTGGTCGGCGATGCGTGAACGCTAGGCCCGACCTGCACCTGGCCTGAAGCGGCACCCTGACGGCAACCCGATCATGGAGGAGATCGACGCTTGGACGGACAAAGTGATCACCCCTCCCTCGGTCATCGCGAAGACCGTTCGGCGCGCATTCCGCCTCGAGGAGCGGCATCGGCAACGCAGCGGCGTCGCGCACCTGCCGGACAAGGATCTAGCCAAGCTCGAGCCCGTCAGTCTTAGCGTCGACCTCCTTCCCGTCGGAGCACCGCGCCGACCAGATCGCCGCCGCCGTTCACGAAGAGTTTCCTTGGATGGCTCCGGTCACCGATGCCCTATGGCAGGCAATGCGCCAGTCCGTTCGACGCGGCGATGCCAGCTTCCGCCACTCACCCTACCTTCTGGTGGGGCCGCCGGGAACCGGCAAGTCCAGCTGGGGAAGGTTCGTGGCCAAGCAAATGGACCTGCCGTGCCTCGCGATCGACGCCAGCGGCGAAGCCGCAGGCTTTGGGGTCATCGGTGTGCAGCGTGGCTGGGGCAGCGCGCAAGCCGGCCGACCCATGGAACTCATCCTGAGAGAATGCATCGGCAATCCGAGCATCATTCTGGACGAGATCGACAAGACCGGCCTTGCCACCAGCACCAGAGGCAAAGCCTTCAGCTTGGTCAACGCGCTCCTGCCGCTCCTGGAACGCTTCACGGCGAAAGCCTGGAGTTGCCCCTCCTACCGCGTGCGCGCAGACATGTCGGGGATCAGCTGGATCCTGACGTCGAACGCCGCGGGACTGGTCCCTACCCCGCTCCGCAGCCGCTGCCGGGAGGTTCTCCTGCGCGATCTGACCACGGAGGAAATCGTAGCGTTTGCCCTGCGCGAGCAGGGCCGCAGAGGCCTGTCCGACGAGGCCCTCGACGGCGTGATCGGTGCCTGATAGGGGGCCGAAGCGGCCCTACAGCGGAATACATCCTGTGCCGTCGCCGATACGGCGCTGATGCCTCAACCCATGAGCGCTCCAATGATGACCTTGCGCGACATCACTCTTGCCCGAAGCGGGCGTGGAGCGCAGGCAGGAACGAAGCAAGGTGGGTGAACTCGATCATATCGTGAACCGCAAGTTCATAGGCGCTCATCTCCGCCACGCTGTCATTGTAACCAGCCTGCGCCATCATTCCGGCCGCTTTCTCCGCACCCTCGAAGCGGGCCAAGTCGGGATGGGCCCCGATCCAATAGCGGCTGACCAGTTCCATCCCCTGATCAGTATCGCGCGCGATATGGATCATCATCGAATTGATGACGTCGTCTGCCGTTGCTGGACCCACGATCCCACTGGCGCTGGCAATGAACCCTCGATCGGAGAACGCCTTGGCGTCGAAGCCGAGTTTTGCGGGATCCTTGAAACGGATCAGAAGCTCCATGGCGGTCGGACCGACCAACTCCTTCACATAGTTGGGATTGTCATAGAGGCGCTGCTCATAGGTTTTCGTTCTATCCTGAAGCCGTTGAGGATCCTGGACGCTGTTCTCGATATGCGCATGGGGAAACCAGAGGGAATAGCGTTCCCGTTCCACCTCGTGCCAGGTAAACCACCAGCGCAGCATCTCGGCCGAGACGCCGGGCATGACGTGTCGGCTTTGCACGTAGGATGTCGATCCGTCGAGAACGGCATAGCCGTTCTTCGTCGCGGAATGGTCCAGATCCAGAAGTGCATTGAGACCAGCCACGCTGGGCGGCAGCGTCTCGGCTTTGTCGAGGGTCCCAAGTTGAAGCGAACGGGCGAAGTCGGTTGAGACCGTCAGATCACCTGTGAAGAAGTCTGCATATGGGGTCGCCTTGATTGCCTTGGCGTTGGAGACGAACTGACGCTGCGCCAGGATTGGCATGTAGGTCACCGCGCTCTTGCTTCCGGCGTCCGTTTCAGAAGCGGCGTCTTGGGCGCGAAGTGCGGTGGCACCCATGCTTGCGGCAGCAAGGCCAACAGCTCCCGTGAATACAGTTCTGCGGTTCATTTGGTCCATCCACCATTTGCATTCGCTCGCCCTGCAACTTAAAGGGCGCGTCACCAGTGAACAAATCGATGGTTTCAATTTTGCGTATCGAAGGGAATGATATGAGGCGGGTGAACCTGAACCTGCTTTTGGCTTTGGACGCTTTACTGCGAGAGGAAAGTGTCTCGAAGGCGGCGATACGTCTCGGCGTCGGTCAGCCCGCCATGAGCCACAGCTTGGGACAGCTACGCCTGCTCTTCGCCGACGAAATCCTCACAAGGGTGCCGGGCGGAATGAGAATGACACCCCGCGGCATGCAGTTGAAATCGGAATTACGCGATGTTCTGGCGCGGATCGCGGCGCTGATCGACAACGGGGAAGACTTCGATCCGGCAAGAAGCACCCATCATTTCAGGATCGCGGTATTCGACAGCGCTGCCGCGATACTTGTTCCTAAGCTGATGGCATGGATTTTGGAGAAGGCGCCGGGCGTGACCCTCGCGACATATTCGTTGAATGACATCGATATTCATGCAGCGCTCGACAGCGACGACATTGACCTTGCATTCGGTTTGTTCGAGCACGGCGCGATGCACCACAAGACAAGACTTATCTATGCCGATCGCTATGTTGCGATCTACAATCCCGAACTCATCGATGCCTCGTCTCCAGCCTTCTTTCGCGAACCGTTTCCAATCGTCTCGTGCCGCAACCACGAGAGTGACCGGGTTATCGGCAAGCTGCGTTCCCACGGGCTGATGCCCCGTGTGGTGGTGGAGACACCGCATATGCTGGCCATCCCGGAAATCGTGCGGTCCATTCCCGCAATCGCCATCCTGCATGATCGGATCGCGGTCGGATCTGCACATGCACACGATCTGAAGACGATTGATATTCCCGAGGTCGTTGAACTAGGTGCCATCCGCCTGTCGCTTCTGTGGCACTCCTCGCATGATCTCTCGCCTCCCCATCGCTGGCTGAGGCAAGCGTTCATTTCGGTCGTCGATGCCGCCGTCCGATCTGAACGACCGGGACTGCCATAGTGACATGCGTGACCCATCACCAGGGTCAGGATTCCTAACCAGTAGAGGACGGTTGCGGCGAGGGCGATGGCTGAGAGGAAGACTTCTGGACAGCGGTCATAGCGGGTTGCGACGCGCCTCCCGTCC
>NZ_JBNJLK010000037.1:0-3788 GCF_051195255.1 Falsirhodobacter sp. 1013
CCGCGCAAGCGATCGTCACCCGAAGGGCCGAAACGGGCCGCGCCCTCGACCATTCGCGCGGCGCTGGCGCTGGCTCGGAGAGACAGGGGCGGCGTCATTTGGCGCGAAGGGAGAGGGCGCGAGTCCGGTTCGGGACGGAGGCCGGTCTTGCCGGCCGTAGTCTAGAGCGCGGTCACTCGGGCAGGGAGGTTCAGGGCGACAGCCCTGGACCGAACGGCACGAGGGATGCGCTATGATTGATATACCAAACCTTGAACGGTTATATACTCTTCGGTATATACGTTATAGACCAACGGAGGAATACCAATGGCAATGCTTATCAAGGGCGATGAGATTGATGCTTTGGTTGCGAAATACTGCGCCATGACGGGCCTGACAAACAAGAGCGAAGCCGTGCGACAGGCCCTTTCCGCGCAAATATCCGCTCTTTCCACGAAAGAAACGCTGACGGATCGGGTGGGCAAACTTCGCGACCGCGCCGCTGCCGAAGGTTTTGCGCCTGCTGGCGACGACAAGGCGTTCATGGACGATATGTGGGGCGAGTCCTGATGTTCCTCGATGCCAGCGCGATCACGGCGGTTCTTCTCGGTGAAGATGACGGGCCTACGTTGCTGAAGGCTATGGAAGGGGCGCGGGGCAAGCTGCGATTTTCGCCGGTCGTGCGACTTGAGTCTGTCTTGGCGCTGGTGCGGGCGCGTGTGACCAAACGTGGCAAAGGACCGGCGACGGCGGAAGATTTCGAGAAAGCCTCTGCGCTGGTCGATGATCTGATTACGGCCCTCGACGCCTACGAGGTCCATATCAGCACGGGGATCGGCAATGACGCGATCAAGGCTTTGTCGGTCTACGGCAAGGTTGTGGGTCATCCGGCGCAGCTCAACATGGGCGATGCGCTGGCCTATGCCTGTGCGAAGGCGTATCGCGCTCCGTTGCTCTACAAAGGCAACGATTTCGCACAGACCGACATGGCATGACGTTCGGCCCGCCCGAAGGGTGGGCTGAACGCTGTTATGCACGGTCGCCAATCCGTCGCGCCAGCGGTTTACCACAACCGCCTCGCCTCCCTTCGCGCTATGGGGGCGCGTCCAGCTCGGCGGTTGCAAGCCCCGGCAAAGCCGGGGTGGAAAACCGCCCCTCCAACCGCAAGCGCGCCGTTTGGTGCGCTTTCCTTTTCCCGCACAGCGGTCCCGCGCGGATAGCGCAAGGCCGGTGACGGGGGCGCCCTCGAGCGTTCCTGTCATCGGGCAACATGCTCCCGAATGAAAAGAAGGGCCTCGCGTCCCCCATGTCGATCAACTGCGCTGAATCCTGATGATCTTGGTATGCACCTGCGCCGTGCTGAAGGTGTCGGGCGGCAGGGTTTCCAGATGCTCGGCCTCGGGGTGATCGAACGTGACCGGCACCAGCGCGACCAGCGTTGCGGGGGCGTCGTGACCCCCGCGCCCCAGAAGCGTCAAGGCCGCTGCGATGTGCTTCCGCACGTCGCGAAAGGGCGGATTCATGATGACGCGGGGAAACTCGACTTTGCCCCGCACATCGTCGGCATAGTCCAGAAAACAGCGGTTCAGCGTCGGCCCGATGCTGTGCAGGGGGGCGGCAAGTTTGTGATGCCGCTCGATCATGGTCAATTCGTTGCGGCTGTGGCCGGATGCGATCAGCGCCCGCGCAAGCTGGCCGGTTCCGGCGCTCGGCTCAAGCGTGAGATAATCGCCAACGGGTCCAAGATAATCGACCATGCGCCGCGCTACATCGTCGGGGGTGATGTGGCATTCCGTGGCACGGTCCACCGCGATCACTTCGGGCACGGTGGCAAGCGCCAGGGCGGGCGCGTCCCGTCGCGCCCTGACCGGAATGGTCAGGGGCTTTGCGGGGCGGGTGTAAATGGCGGGGCGGATCATGCCGCGGCCTCCATATCCTTGACGCTTTCGGGCGTGTCGTGGTGCTTCTGGTCGGTGATGAGGATGGCCGCCCATCCGGCCATATAGCGCGGGCCTTCGTGCTTGGGGTTCGGCGCGATCCGAACGCGGAAGCCTCCGCAGGTTGAAAGGCGCGTCCCGCGTTGTTCGCTGTAGACCTTGGCATATTCCGCCTTGGTCATTTCGACTTGGGGCAGGTTCTCGGCCTCGCGGCGGTGCGGGTTCACGACGGAGATTGTGCCGGATGCCGCTTTGAAATTCAGGATCGGCGGTTTGGCGTCCTTCTTGGCGGGGGGCAGATAGCCGCAAGATTGCATCAGGTCGCGCCATTCGTCGCCGGACAGCTCGACGCTCGAACCTTGCGCGATGTGGGCGGGCAGGGGGGCATCGCATTCGACGCTGAAAAGGTCATCATCCAGCTTCGCGCCCTTTGGCGTGTCGGCCCCATGTTCGCGGACGAACATTTGCAGCAGGGTCGGGGTAATCTCGCCTTCAAAGCGCGGAACCTTGCCCAGCATCTCCCGCTCATAGGACAAGCGATTGAGGGTGTGCATGATCCAGCGCGACAGGTTGCCGCTCTCGATGGTCGAACGCGCTCCGGCCATAGCCTTTTCGCGGGCTTCCTGCGGGGTCATTTCGCCGCGCTCAACCACTGAATAAAGGTTGTAGGCGCAAAGGTCGCTGCGACCGAGGGCCATGCGGATCAGGTTATCCGTGGTCAGCTTGTCCCACATCGCAAGGGCCTTGTGTGCGGTGTTCAACCGGCGTTGCAGGTCGCGCAGTTCGGCCAGAAGGGTGTGAATGCGGCGGGCGCGGACCTTCGGATCGTTCTTGCGGTTCGCGTGACGCTCGACGCCTTCGGCCCGATACTGCCAGTATCCGATTGCCCTGTGCGCCTAGCTGGCCTTGTCTTGGGCGCTGTGCATCCGCTCTTGCGTCTTGCGGGCCTTCCGCTCGGAATGGTGGCCTACAAGGATCGGCTGCCCAAATTCGAAGGCGCGGGAAAGTTCATTTGCGGCGCGGGAAAAGCCGCTGGCCTCTGCGGCGCGTTTGTCCGCGATGGCGTCCAGCCGGTCGGCCTTCATCTGGGCGCGTTCGGCCAAGGTCATGTCCTCCGGCTCGATCTCGCCCGCCAGTTCCAGCGCCAAATCCTCGCGGGCGCAGGACCATGCGGGGGCCACGAAAAGCTCCTGTTTCGGTGCCCATTTGAAACCGGCATCCTTCACGCGCCGGAAGGTTTCAGCATCGAGACGGGCGGAAGCATACAGGCGGATTTTGTTGTCCTCGGGCGAGTAGGTCGCGGAAATGGTGGTCATCGTCGTGTCTCCTTTTGTGGCGAGAACCTTCCGGCCGGGTGCGCCCTCTTTCCAGAATGGGGCTGGCCGTGAAGGTGAGACGCGGCTTGCCCGCGCCTCTCCTTCAGGGACTGCCTTCCGGCGAGGAACGGGGGGAGCCGCGCAACTTCAAAATCCAACGGAGCGGGGAGGGGACCCGTCTGCACGGAGCCGAGGCACGAGGCGGAGGAAGATGGGGAGGGACCGCGCGGAGTGCCGCATTTTGTGGTTGCGTGGGGGGCAGTCGGCCCCCTGATACGGACGCGATAGCGGCCCACGAGGGCAGGGGCGTTTGGCTCGTCAAAATCCCCCTGCATAGATCGAGCCGCGCCCTTCGCGCGGATCACCTTTGATCTTCATGGACGATGGAGCTGGTGCCGCGCGTGAAAGGTAGATCCCGCCCACCGCGCAAGCGATCGTCACCCGAAGGGCCGAAACGGGCCGCGCCCTCGACCATTCGCGCGGCGCTGGCGCTGGCTCGGAGAGACAGGGGCGGCGTCATTTGGCGCGAAGGGAGAGGGCGCGAGTCCGGTTCGGG
>NZ_JBNJLK010000038.1:0-3677 GCF_051195255.1 Falsirhodobacter sp. 1013
CCGGAACTATGTCCGGAGCCGGACTATGTCCCGCGAGTGCAAAGAAGCGCTTAATTACGGGATGATACCAAGTCATTACCATCCATAGCAGGCTCCTGTCCGGGCAGTTCCGCCCCGACAGGAGTAATCATGAACAACCAGTCCTACGATGAAGCTCGGATGTTGGCCGATCAGGCACACGGTCCGCTCGCTCCCTTTATTCGCGATTATCATGCAGCCGTGGTCGAGAAGGGATATATCGGTCGCGGCGTTTACGTAAAAATTTACCGCGCGGCCGACTTCGATCGCTGGCTTCATAGGGAGCAGATTCCCGTCAGCGCCATCGATGACCAGTGCGTTGAACGCTATCATGCGAGGGACAGCGGGACGCGGCGCGTCTCATCGGTCAATGAACGGCCCGCAATGAGGTCGCTGCTGGCCTTCCTTCGGGCAAAAGCGGCGATTGCAGCTTTACCGTCCGTTTCTGCTTATCCCGCGATTGACGCGTCGATCGACGATTTCAGGCAGCATCTGCATCATGCTCGCGGGCTGACCGTCGGAACGATCGATAACTATTGGGGCTACGCCCGAGATTTCCTGATCGAGCGGTTTGGCGGTGCGCCGGTCGATCTGGGAGCGATCGCGGCCACCGATGTCATTGCCCATGTCCAGCAGCAGGCAACACGCCTGTCGCCGGGTTCGGTCAAGCTCATTACGACGGCATTGCGCGCCTTTCTGCGGTATCTCCAGTATCTGGGCAAGGTCGATCCGGAGCTGATCGCCGCCATTCCGGCGGTGGCGCACTGGGCGACGACGCCGCCGATACCGCGCGCCATCTCCCCGGAGGATGCGCGTCAGCTCCTGGCCCATTGCAGCGGACGAACTCCCCGAGAGATACGCGACCGCGCCATTCTCTTGCTGCTCGCCCGTCTTGGCCTGCGATCCGGCGATATCGTCAACATGACGCTGGACGATGTCGATTGGGAGAACGGCAGCCTGCGGATGCGAGGCAAAGGACGGCGCGAGTGCTTCATGCCGCTCCCACCCGATGTCGGTGAGGCCATTGCCATCTATCTGCGCGATGCCCGGCCTCACTGTGACGATCGCCGTCTGTTTCTTCGCGCTCGCGCCCCATTTCGGGGCTTCAACCGCACCGACTGCATTGGCTCCGTCGTCAAGAACACCCTCGCACATGCCGGGATTGATGCACCTCGCAAGGGTGCTCACCAGTTCCGCCATGCGCTTGCGGTCCGATTGCTCGGCAAAGGTGCGTCACTGCCGGAGATCGGCGAGGTGCTGCGGCATCGCAGCCCGCAGGCGACCGCCATCTATGCGCGCGTCGATATCGACGCGCTGCGCGACCTTGTCGTGGCATGGCCGGGAGAAGCCGCATGAACGCGCTGCACGCCGCCTTGGCCGACTATCTCCAACTGCGCCGGTCGCTGGGCTACAAGCTCCATGACGCCGGCCTGCAACTGCCGCGCTTCGTGGATTTCCTGATCGAGCATGACGTCGACCACATCACCATTCCGCTGGCACTGGAGTGGGCACGGTCGCCGACCACTGCACAGCCGTCCGAGTGGGCCAGGCGCCTCGGTTATGTCCGGATGTTCGCGCGCCACCTGTCAGCGAGCGACAAGCGCACAGAGATTCCGCCAGCATGGCTGCTGCCGCACCGATCTACCCGCGCGAAGCCCTATCTGTATAGCGATGAAGAAGTGCGACGCCTGCTGGCGGCGGCGCTCGCGATGCCGGTCGCTCGCAAGACCGCGAGCCTGCGGCCATGGATGTATCATTGCCTCCTGGGTCTGCTGGCAGTCACCGGCCTGCGCATCTCGGAAGCGCTCGATTTGCGGATCGAGGATGTCGATCTCGATTCCGGGCTTCTGACGATCCGTGCCGGGAAGCTCGACCGATGGCGGTTCGTGCCCATCCATAGCTCGACTTGCGCGGTGATCGCCGACTACATCGAACGCCGCGCGCGCTTCTTCGGTCGCCCCGTCCCGACGAACCTGTTCCTGTCGAACCTTGGACGACCGATCGATGGTAGCGTGGTGTATCGAGGCTTCTACGCCCTGTCCCAGCGGGTCGGCCTGCGCCCCCGACGCGGCGGCCACGGACCGCGACTGCATGATCTCCGCCACCGCTTCGCCACTCAGGTGCTTACCCGCTGGTATGAAGAGGGGCGCGATCCGGTGCGCGACATGCCGGTACTCTCCACCTATCTCGGCCATGTCCGGGTCGAAGACACCTATTGGTATCTGAGCCTGTCGCCGGAGCTGATGACGCAGGCCATCTCGCGGCTCGAACGACGCTGGGGAGACGCAATATGATGGTCGGCCCCACCTTCGCCACGCTGCTGGAAGGATTCTTCACCGAACGCCTGATGCGGCAGCGCCGCGCCAGCCCCCATACGATCGCTTCCTATCGCGATACGTTTCGGCTGTTGCTGGCGTTCACCCGCCAACGTCTCCGCAAGGAGCCGTCACGGCTTGGCTTGGACGACATCGATGCGCCGCTCGTTAGCGCCTTCCTCGACGATCTGGAACATCGGCGCGGCGTCACGCCGCGCACCCGCAACCTGCGGCTCACCGCCATCCATAGCTTCTTCCGCTATGCCGCCTACGAAGCGCCCACCCATGCCGCGCAGATACAGCGCGTTCTAGCCGTTCCGGCCAAGCGGTTCGACCGGGGACTGGTGCCGTTCCTGACTCGCCCCGAAGTCGATGCCCTGCTGGCTGCGCCCGACCGGCATAGCTGGTCGGGCCAACGCGATCATGCGCTGATCCTGCTCGCGGTGCAGACCGGCTTGCGATTATCGGAACTGACCGACTTGCAGCATGCAGATGTGCATCTTGGCATCGGCGCGCATGTCCGCGTTCTCGGCAAGGGCCGCAAGGAACGTTGTACCCCGCTCAGCAAGAACACGCGCGCGGTGCTGACAGCCTGGATGGGCCAACCTGCCAAGACGGCAGAGCAGCCACTGTTTCCGAACGCCAAAGGCGGACGGCTCAGCGCCCACGGCATGCACTACATTCTCGCCAAGCACGCCGCGACGGCGGCCAGATCATGCCCGTCACTCGCGCAGAAGCGCGTGACCCCGCACGTCCTGCGGCACACGATGGCGATGGACCTGTTGCAGGAAGGGGTCGAGCAGTCGGTGATCGCACTATGGCTCGGCCATGAGTCGATCGAGACTACCCAGATCTACATCGAGGCGAACCTCGCCATGAAGGAGAAGATACTCGAACGCACCACGCCGCCCACCGGAACACCGGGCCGATACAAGCCCGAGGACACGCTGCTCGCGTTTCTCAAGGGACTGTAGCCACCGGGACTATGTCCCGCGAACTCATTGGGGAGTAGCTCCGCAGCGGAGCGTGTGAACAGGTGTTCGGCGCTAGCTCTGGACCACGCTGACAACGCGAAGGACGGGGCCAGCCCGATCACCTTTCGTGTTCACACGAAGGCCGATCAGGTGAGACACACGGTGTTCGTCAACATCGAGGAACCAGCCATGGTCGGCATCGGTAATGAGAACGACCCCGCCGCCGGGAATGCGGACGCGTGTGCCAGATTCTTCTCGCGTGACCTTAGCCATGCGGCCGCTCTAGGCCATTTCCAAGCTACGACCATGTGCACCACCCGGCGAGAATTTGCACTCGCGGGACATAGTCCGGCTCCGGACATAGTTCCGC
>NZ_JBNJLK010000040.1:0-2839 GCF_051195255.1 Falsirhodobacter sp. 1013
GCGATGGCCTTCTCCTCGATCATCGGGCCGATGGTCACGCCCTCTTCCGTTCCCGGTCCGACCTTCAGCGCCTCCACCTTGGCTGTGAGTTTGGTTGCGAAAGCATCATAGACGCTGCGCTGCACCAGGATCCGGTTGGCGCAGACGCAGGTCTGGCCCGCGTTGCGATATTTGGAGACCATCGCCCCCTCGACCGCCGCGTCCAGATCGGCGTCCTCGAACACGATGAAGGGGGCGTTGCCGCCAAGTTCCAGCGACAGGCGTTTGATCGTGGGGGCGCATTGGGCCATCAGCAGGCGCCCCACCTCGGTCGATCCGGTGAAGGACAGCTTGCGCACGACGTCGGATTCGGTCAGCACCTTGCCGATCACGCGGCTGCCGCCGGTGATGATCTGCAGCACCCCGGCCGGCACGCCCGCCCGTTCGGCCAGCACGCCAAGCGCCAGCGCCGTCAGCGGCGTCAGCTCGGCCGGGCGCACGATCATGGTGCATCCGGCGGCCAGCGCGGGGGCGGCCTTGCGGGTGATCATCGCGGCGGGAAAGTTCCACGGCGTGATCGCGGCGGTCACGCCCACAGGTTGGCGGATGACGGTGATGCGACTGCCCGTCTGCGGCGCGGGAATCGTGTCGCCATAGATGCGCTTCGCCTCCTCGGCGAACCACTCGATGAAGCTGGCGGCATAGGTGATCTCGCCCTTCGCTTCGGCCAGCGGCTTGCCCTGCTCGGCGGTCATGACGGCGGCAAGGTCGTCTGCGTTGTCGATCATCAGGTCGAACCAGCGCCGCAGAATGGCAGCACGCTCCTTGGCAGGCAGCGCGCTCCAGGCGGGAAGGGCGGCCTCGGCGGCGTCGATGACGTCGCGCGTTTCGGCTTCGGACAGCGCCGGCACAGTGCCCACCGTCTGGCCGTCGGCCGGGTTCGTCACCGTGATGATCTCGGCCGAGCGGGCCTGCACCCAAGCGCCGTTGACAAGACAGGCGCTTTTCAGCAGCGAAGGATCCCTGAGGTTCATGTCATCTCTTCCTAATTGTTCGATATATTGAACAAAGTTCTTGATGCTGAACACGATTTCGTAGGATACTGGGCTTGTCAACAGAAAGGTTAAGTATGGCCGACGAGACAAGGCTTGTGCCTGCAGTGGAACGGGCGGTTCGCATCATGGACATCATCGCGGCCGACGGTCCGATGATCCTGTCCGACATCGCCCGCGCACTCTCGCTTCCCAAAAGCAGCGTGCATGGACTGTGTCATACCCTGTGCCATCTGAACTTGCTTCGGGAAAAGTCGGGTCGTTATTCGCTCGGAACACGCTCCCTGAGATGGAGCGGTGCGGCGATGGATGAATCCAGCCTTATCGCAGAGTTCAAGGATCTGTTGGACTGTACGACTGATTTGCAACGATACACGGTCACGCTGTCGACCCTGCTTGGCGACGAAGTCATCTATCTTGCATGCCAGAACAGTTCCGCCCCTCTCGGTGTAAGCTTCCGCATCGGAATGAGGCTGCCCGCGAGCTTCACGGCGACCGGGAAGGCGATGCTCTCCCATTTGCCGCCCCGTGATCTGGCGACGTTGCTCGACCAGCCTTTCCCGACGGCCCTGACAGACACAAGCGTCCAGTCGGCAGATGCGCTGCTGTCAGAACTGGAGCTGGCACGCAGCTGTGGGTATTCCGTCGACAACGGTCAAGTGCGCGCCGGCATGTGCTGTCTGGGGGCGGCGGTGCTGGATGCGGGCGGAAATATCGTGGCCGGAGTAGCGTTGTCGATGACGACCGCCGAAGCGAAAGCGCCCACTATTGAGGCCATGGGAACTTCCATCGCCGATTTTGCTCTTCAACTTTCGCGCCGTGTCGGCTTCAGGAACTGATCGGTGAGGTGCGATAATTACTTGACAGACGAAACGACGCGCCTGATGTTCTATATATCGAATTGTCGTTCGATTTGTTGAACAGCGTTGTTGGGGGGATGCGGAGGATCGCTTTATCCTCCGGGCGCGCGCGGTTGCCGACCGATTACCCGACATTTTCGAGATCCGCAGCGATTGGGAGGAAACAGAGTTGGATATCAGGCTTTACATGCTTCAGTCAGGGACGCTGAAGTGCAAGGTTCACAACATCAAGATGAACCAGGGTGACGGCGCGGATTACGAAATTCCGGTGCCGTTCTACCTGATCACGCATCCCGATGGGCACACGATCATCGATGGCGGGAATGCGATCGAGGTGGCAACCGATCCGCGCAGCCACTGGGGCGGGATCTGCGACGTGTACTGGCCGGTGCTCGACAAGGACATGGGCTGCGTGGATCAGATCAAGGCGCTCGGAATCGATCCCGAGGACGTCCGCTTTGTCCTGCAGTCCCATCTTCACCTGGACCACACAGGGGCGGTGGGGCGCTTTCCGAACGCGACCCACATCGTTCAGCGGTCGGAGTATGAGTACGCCTTCTCACCCGACTGGTTTGCCGCTGGCGGCTATATCCGCAAGGACTTCGACCGGCCCGACCTGAAATGGCAGTTCCTGAACGGCACCGACGATGACTACTACGACCTCTATGGCGATGGAACAGTGACAACGGTGTTCACCCCCGGACATGCGCCCGGCCATCAGTCTGTGCTGGTCAGGTTGCCGAATCGAAAGCCGATGATTCTGACCATCGATGCTGCTTATACTACCGATCATTGGGAAGAAAAAGCGCTCCCGGGTTTTCTGGCCTCGACGGTCGATACCGTTCGTTCTGTGCAAAAGCTGCGAGCGTTGGCCACGAAGGTGGATGCGGACGTCGTGACCGGGCATGATCCGGACGCGTGGGCGACGTTCAAGAAGGCGCCCGAATT
>NZ_JBNJLK010000041.1:0-1516 GCF_051195255.1 Falsirhodobacter sp. 1013
CATGACCTTCACCCCCCACGGCAAACACCTGATCGCCGGCGAATGGATTGCGACGGACGCCACCTTCGCCTCCGAACCGGCCACCGGCCCCGTGCACCAGTTCTCGGTCGGGACGGTCGATCTGGTGAACCGCGCCTGCGAAGCGGCGGAAGAGGCCTTCTGGACCTACGCCTACACCACCCGCGAAGAGCGCGCCGCCTTCCTTGACACCATCGCCGACGAGATCGAGGCCCGCGCCGAGGCCATCACCGAGATCGGCAGCCAGGAAACCGGCCTGCCCACCGCCCGCCTTCAGGGCGAACGCGGCCGCACCACGGGCCAGCTGCGCCTGTTCGCCCAGCACATCCGCGACGGCGAATACCTCGACCGCCGCACGGACGCGGCCATGCCCGACCGCCAGCCCGCCGCGCGCCCCGAGATCCGCATGATCCAGCGCCCGATCGGGCCGGTCGCGGTGTTCGGCGCGTCGAACTTCCCGCTCGCCTTCTCCACCGCCGGGGGCGACACGGCCGCCGCGCTGGCCGCGGGCTGCCCCGTCGTGGTCAAGGGCCACTCCGCCCATCCCGGAACCGGAGAGATCGTGGCCGAAGCCATCCACGCCGCGATCAAGAAGACCGGCATGCCGAAGGGCGTCTTCAGCCTGATCCAGGGCGGCAAGCGCGACGTCGGCACCAGCCTCGTGCAGCACCCGCGCATCAAGGCGGTCGGCTTCACCGGCAGCCTTGGCGGCGGCCGCGCCCTGTTCGACCTTTGCGCCCAACGGCCCGAGCCGATCCCGTTCTTCGGCGAACTCGGCTCCGTCAACCCGATGTTCATGCTGCCCGAGGCGCTGGCCGCGCGCGGCGAGGCTTTGGGCCAGGGGTGGGCCGGATCGCTGACCATGGGCGCGGGCCAGTTCTGCACCAACCCCGGCATCGCCGTGGTGCCGAAGGGCGCCGCCGGCGACACCTTCGTCGCCGCCACCGCCAAGGCGCTGGAAGCCGCCGCCCCGCAGACCATGCTGACCAACGGCATCGCCGACGCCTATCACAAGGGCAAGGAGCGCTTCGACAGCCGCAACTCGGTCCGTCCGGTCGTGTCCACCGAAAGCGCCGGCCGCCAGGTCAGCCCGAACCTTTACGAAGTGTCCTCCGACGCCTTCCTGGAGGATCACACGCTGGGCGAGGAGGTCTTCGGCCCGCTGGGTCTGGTCGTGCGCACCAACGGCACCGAGGAGATGCTGCGCCTGGCAAAAGGCCTCGAGGGTCAGCTGACCATTACCCTGCACATGGACGACGCCGACACCGAAGACGCCCGCAAGCTGCTGCCGGTCGTGGAACGCAAGGCCGGCCGCGTGCTGGTCAACGGCTTCCCGACGGGCGTGGAAGTGGTCGACTCCATGGTGCATGGCGGCCCCTACCCCGCCTCCACCAACTTCGGCGCCACCTCGGTCGGCACCCTGTCGATCCGCCGCTTCCTGCGCCCCGTCGCCTTCCAGAACATGCCGGCCGCGCTGCTGGAGCGTGATCTGGCCTGA
>NZ_JBNJLK010000042.1:0-1495 GCF_051195255.1 Falsirhodobacter sp. 1013
GGGGCGGCATGGGCCTTTGCGGTGGGTGTCGTGCTGTGCCTGCTGATCTACGGCCGCGACTTCTTCCGCGGCGAGACTGACCGGACCTTCGTCAAGGACAACAGCGGGGCCGAATAGACGCCGGACCCGCGCCGCGAGAGGCGGCGCGGGTGATGATTAGCGGTCCCTATTAGGTCATGTTGACAAATGGCGGGTCCATAATCGGATCGACGTTATGTCGATGAAGCCAAGGAAACTTTCCGCTGTCTTGTCGTAGCGCGTTGCGACCCGTCGAGCGTTCTTGAGCTTGTTGAAGCAGCGCTCGACTGGACCTGCACCGGTTTTGTTCCGGTCTTCTGAGAGCGATGCTCTCACAACAGGAGACAGGATATGGCAGTGACACACAGCGACGAGTTCAAGCGGGATGCGGTTCGCATTTCGCTCACCAGTGGCCTGACACGGCGTCAGGTTGCGTCTGATCTTGGGATTGGTCTTTCGACGCTCGGCAAATGGATCCGGACGATTTCCGATGAGGCGAAGGCGCCGGAACGGGACGCCGATCTTCTGCGCGAGAACGAACGGTTGACCCATCTGCAAACGACGGCTCCGTCCCGCATTACTACCATCCCGGCCGGGTTTGTGCTGCGGAGCGAGACGAACGGCAGCTTCCGGGAATACGGCAGAGCGGCATTTGTCGAGGTCGACCGGCAGCTATGGGCCGAACGATGCGTGAAGACCTCGCATGTCGCACCTCACGCTAATGACGACCTCTGGGCTTCTGCGTCCTTAGCATCGACAGCGGGCTATCGTCATGCGGCTGCACTCATACCGGCGGGCAAGTTCCGAAACCGTCACTCCACCTCCAGCTCAGCGCGAATACTCTGCTTCTGTGTCTCTGACAGAGCTGAGGGACGCCCAATAATCTTTCCCTGCGATCGGGCCCGCGCCATACCTGCATGGGTCCGCTCGATCAACAAAATTCCCGCTCAAACTGTGCGACGGCGTTCAGGATCGTCATGGTGAACTGTCCGGCGGGACTGGTCAGGTCGCTGCCGCCCAGGGCGAGGCAGTGAACGCGCACCTGCATGCCGGCAAGCAGGCTGACGGTCTGCGCCACGTCCATCGCGTCGCGTCCGAGCCGGTCCATCTTCGTGACCGCCAGCACATCCCCTCCTCCAGCCGATCGATCAGACGGGCGAACATCGGCCTTTGCTGCGCGGGCACGCTGCCCGAGATCGTTTCGGAAACGATCCGACGCTTGGGAATGACGAAGCTGGCCGTCTCCAGCTCCTGCACCTGGTTCTCGATGGTCTGCTGGATGGTGGAGACGCGGACATAGGCGAAGGTGCGGGACATGAGCTAAAACCGTTCAGAAGGGTCGTTCACATCTTAGATGGTCATAACCCCCGGACAAGGCCCGTTTTGACCACCCTCCCCTGCCCCTGTTCAAAACCGTTCCAGACCGTGTGAAAACTCAAACAGGATTCACAGGTTTGGGCGACCGTGGTATTCTTGG
>NZ_JBNJLK010000043.1:0-1376 GCF_051195255.1 Falsirhodobacter sp. 1013
GTAAACGGCGGCCGTAACTATAACGGTCCTAAGGTAGCGAAATTCCTTGTCGGGTAAGTTCCGACCTGCACGAATGGCGTAACGATCTCCCCGCTGTCTCTGATGTGGACTCAGCGAAATTGAACTGTGTGTCAAGATGCACACTTCCCGCGGTTAGACGGAAAGACCCCATGAACCTTTACTATAGCTTCGCACTGGCATCAGGATTGTGATGTGCAGGATAGGTGGTAGGCATCGAAGCGGGGACGCCAGTTCCCGTGGAGCCATCCTTGAGATACCACCCTTCGCACTCTTGATGTCTAACCGCGGTCCGTTATCCGGATCCGGGACCCTGCGTGGTGGGTAGTTTGACTGGGGCGGTCGCCTCCCAAATCGTAACGGAGGCGCGCGAAGGTTGGCTCAGACCGGTCGGAAATCGGTCGTTGAGTGCAATGGCAGAAGCCAGCCTGACTGCAAGACTGACACGTCGAGCAGAGACGAAAGTCGGCCATAGTGATCCGGTGGTCCCAAGTGGGAGGGCCATCGCTCAACGGATAAAAGGTACTCTGGGGATAACAGGCTGATGATGCCCAAGAGTCCATATCGACGGCATCGTTTGGCACCTCGATGTCGGCTCATCTCATCCTGGGGCTGGAGCAGGTCCCAAGGGTATGGCTGTTCGCCATTTAAAGAGGTACGTGAGCTGGGTTTAGAACGTCGTGAGACAGTTCGGTCCCTATCTGCCGTGGGTGTAGGAGACTTGAGAAGAGTTGCCCCTAGTACGAGAGGACCGGGGTGAACGAACCACTGGTGGACCAGTTGTCGTGCCAACGGCAGTGCTGGGTAGCTATGTTCGGACAGGATAACCGCTGAAGGCATCTAAGCGGGAAGCCCCCTTCAAAACAAGGTCTCCCTTGAGGGCCGTGGAAGACCACCACGTCGATAGGCCGGAGATGTAAGCGCGGTAACGCGTTCAGTTGACCGGTACTAATTGCCCGATAGGCTTGATTTGATCCAGAAACAGCAGGATCAAAAGCAAACACCGACTTGAACAAGCGACATGAAAATGTCCCTGATGTTGTGAAACCCCCCTGGCCACACGCCAGGGACGGGTTCTTCTCCGGTTTGGTGGTCATAGCACGAGCAAAACACCCGATCCCATCCCGAACTCGGCCGTTAAGTGCCGTCGCGCCAATGGTACTGCGTCTCAAGACGTGGGAGAGTAGGTCACCGCCAAACCTGAAAAGAACCCAAACTCTCCGAACACCCCTCCCAGGATAAACACACCACAAGCGCCGCAAACCAACGCCGCGCAACCGTCGCGGGATGGAGCAGCCCGGTAGCTCGTCAGGCTCATAACCTGAAGGTCGCAGGTTCAAATCCTGCTCCCGCAACCA
>NZ_JBNJLK010000044.1:0-1236 GCF_051195255.1 Falsirhodobacter sp. 1013
GGCAGACGCCTGCCGCTGGTGCAGGTCCCCACGACTGCGGGAACCGGATCGGAGGTGACGAACATCACCATCCTGACCACGGGCGAGACGACGAAGATGGGTGTCGTGTCCCGCCAGCTTTACGCCGACCGCGTGCTGCTGGATGCCGAACTCACGACCGGCCTGCCCGCGCTGCACACCGCCGCGACCGGCATCGATGCCATGGTCCACGCGATCGAGGCCTATACCAGCCAGCACAAGAAGAATCCGCTCTCGGACGCTTTCGCGCGCGAGGCGTTGAAGCTGCTGTCGGCAAATCTTCTGGCCGCCTGCGAGAACGGCAATGATCGCACCGCGCGCGAGGCGATGCTGCTTGGTGCCAATCTTGCAGGTCAGGCGTTCTCCAACTCTCCCGTCGCGGCGGTGCATGCCTTGGCCTATCCGCTGGGCGGGCATTATCACGTGCCGCACGGGCTTTCGAACGCGCTGATGCTGGGGCCGGTCCTGCGGTTCAACATGAAGGCGGCGGCACCGCTTTATGCGGAGCTGGCTGACGTGCTGCTTGGGCCGTCGGATGAAGGGATTCAGGCGCGGTCGGTGGCATTCGTCGATCACATGCAGTCGTTGATGGACCGCTCCGGCGCGCCGCGCCGTCTGCGCGACGTCGGCGTGACGGAGGACAGCCTGCCGATGCTAGCCGCAGATGCCATGAAGCAGACGCGCCTTCTGGGCAACAATCCGGTGCCGGTGACCGAAGCCTGCGCACTTGCGCTTTACACCGAAGCCTTCTGACAGCTTCGACCGCCCCAAGGGGCGGTCGTCATGGGGACGCCGCAAGGCGTGAGGGATGGGCCGGAACAGGCCCGATGGGGAGAGAGAGATGACCACACACCGCGAAGACGGTGCCGAGCAGCCATTCTGGCCTGCCGGACCTTTCAAGATACGCCTGCCGTTCATGCATTACCGCTTCGAATGGCCGGATTACTTCCAGGGCCTGCTGATGTGTGCCGTGGATCTGGCAGCAATTCCGCTGATGGTGGAACTTCTGGGCATGCCGTTCGAGGTTGCGCTGGCCGTCGTGATTCTGAACGGCATCCTTTATCTGGCACACCATCTGCTGGGCGATCCGGTGGTTCCGGGTTGGATCACGCCGGCAATTCCGCTTCTGATGGCCTATTGTGCCGCTTTCCCGGAGGGGCCGGAGCGGGTGCACGCGCTGATCGCGTTCCAGATGATGCTGGGGCTTTTCTCCATCGC
>NZ_JBNJLK010000045.1:0-1233 GCF_051195255.1 Falsirhodobacter sp. 1013
ACACCCGTTGAAAAGGGTCCGGATGACTTGTGGCTAGGGGTGAAAGGCCAATCAAACCTGGAGATAGCTGGTTCTCCCCGAAAGCTATTTAGGTAGCGCCTCGGACGAATACTACTGGGGGTAGAGCACTGTTAAGGCTAGGGGGTCATCCCGACTTACCAACCCTTTGCAAACTCCGAATACCAGTAAGTACTATCCGGGAGACACACGGCGGGTGCTAACGTCCGTCGTGGAGAGGGAAACAACCCAGACCGCCAGCTAAGGTCCCAAATTACTACTAAGTGGGAAACGATGTGGGAAGGCTCAGACAGCCAGGATGTTGGCTTAGAAGCAGCCATCATTTAAAGAAAGCGTAATAGCTCACTGGTCGAGTCGGCCTGCGCGGAAGATGTAACGGGGCTAAGTAGTAAACCGAAGCTGCGGCAATGTGCTTTTGCACATTGGGTAGGGGAGCGTTCTGTAAGCGGTTGAAGGTGTGTGGTAACGCATGCTGGACGTATCAGAAGTGCGAATGCTGACATGAGTAACGATAAAGGGGGTGAAAAACCTCCTCGCCGGAAGACCAAGGGTTCCTGTCCAACGTTAATCGGGGCAGGGTAAGTCGACCCCTAAGGCGAGGCCGAAAGGCGTAGTCGATGGGAAACGGGTTAATATTCCCGTACTTCTTACAATTGCGATGGGGGGACGGAGAAGGCTAGGTGGGCCTGGCGACGGTTGTCCAGGTTCAAGTGCGTAGGCTTAAGAGTTAGGTAAATCCGGCTCTTTTTAAGGCTGAGACACGACGTCGAGCATCTACGGATGTGAAGTCATTGATGCCATGCTTCCAGGAAAAGCCTCTAAGCTTCAGATTGTAAGGAATCGTACCCCAAACCGACACAGGTGGTCGGGTAGAGAATACCAAGGCGCTTGAGAGAACTCGGGTGAAGGAACTAGGCAAAATGGTACCGTAACTTCGGGAGAAGGTACGCTCTCGACGGTGAAGTCCCTCGCGGATGGAGCTATTGAGAGTCGCAGATACCAGGTGGCTGCAACTGTTTATTAAAAACACAGCACTGTGCAAAATCGTAAGATGACGTATACGGTGTGACGCCTGCCCGGTGCCGGAAGGTTAATTGATGGGGTTAGACTTCGGTCGAAGCTCTTGATCGAAGCCCCGGTAAACGGCGGCCGTAACTATAACGGTCCTAAGGTAGCGAAATTCCTTGTCGGGTAAGTTCCGACCTGCACGAATGG
>NZ_JBNJLK010000046.1:0-1154 GCF_051195255.1 Falsirhodobacter sp. 1013
CCATTCGTGCAGGTCGGAACTTACCCGACAAGGAATTTCGCTACCTTAGGACCGTTATAGTTACGGCCGCCGTTTACTGGGGCTTCAATTCAGAGCTTGCACCCCTCCTTTTAACCTTCCAGCACCGGGCAGGCGTCAGACTGTATACGTCGCCTTGCGGCTTCGCACAGCCCTATGTTTTAAGTAAACAGTCGCCACCCCCTGGTTTGTGCCCCCCACACACACTTGCGTGCACGTGGGGCCTCCTTCTCGCGAACTTACGGAGGTATTTTGCCGAGTTCCTTTGATGTGGTTCTCTCAAGCGCCTTGGTATTCTCTACCAGTCCACCTGTGTCGGTTTAGGGTACGGTCTCATGGAGGGCTATTTCCAGGAACCTCTAAGCGGCCAGATCAATCCGATAAGACCTGACAACCTTCGAGATCCGTCACTTCCTCCTGGCCCAGGAATATTAACCTGGTTCCCATCGACTACGCCTTTCGGCCTCGCCTTAGGGGCCGGCTTACCCTGCTCAGATTAGCTTTAAGCAGGAACCCTTGGACTTTCGGCGACAGGGTCTCTCACCCTGTTTGTCGCTACTCATGTCAACATTCTCGCTTCTGATCTCTCCACCGGATGCCTTACAGCCCGGCTTCACAGAAAGAACATTGTCTGCGCTGACCTAAGCCAGAACAGACAGCGTTCTATATCACAGAACGCTCCGCTACCACGCACATCGCTGTGCATCCTGAGCTTCGGCTCGTGGTTTGAGCCCCGTTACATCTTCGCCGCAGGACAGCTTATCTAGACCAGTGAGCTGTTACGCTATCTTTAAAGGATGGCTGCTTCTAAGCCAACCTCCTGGTTGTTTTGGCCGTCCCACATGCTTTCCCACTTAACCACGAATTAGGGGCCTTAGCTGCAGGTCAGGGTTGTTTCCCTCTTCACGACGGACGTTAGCACCCGCCGTGTGTCTCCCGGATAGTACTCTGCGGTATTCGGAGTTTGCTTAGACTCAGTAAGGCTGTGGGCCCCCATCATCCATGCAGTGCTCTACCCCCGCAGGTATTCGTCCGAGGCGCTACCTAAATAGCTTTCGCGGAGAACCAGCTATCTCCAGGTTTGATTGGCCTTTCACCCCTAGCCACAAGTCATCCAGACCCTTTTCAACGGGTGT
>NZ_JBNJLK010000047.1:0-1092 GCF_051195255.1 Falsirhodobacter sp. 1013
ATGAACATTCGTGCTGATCTTCCTCCGACGCGGGCCGAGGCGGAGGCGGCGCTGGACGTGCTGCGCGGCTACACGGCTGCGGCGACCGGGGACGACCTTGTGGCGCTGCAGCTTCCGGCGGTGCTGCGGGCCTATCCCGAACTGAGCCGCGCCTATCCGGCGGGGTTCGTGGCCGACGCGGCCTATCGCGCCACGCTGCCCGACCTTCAGAACGGGCCGTCCAGCCTGATCGTGGGCGCGCAGGCCATCATCCAGCACGTCGGCATCTCCAACTTCCGGCTGCCCATCCGCTACCGGCTGCGCGACGGGGGCGACGTCACGCTGGAAACCTCCGTCACCGGCACCGTCAGCCTGGAGGCCGAGAAGAAGGGCATCAACATGAGCCGCATCATGCGGTCCTTCTACGTTCATGCCGAACGCGACGTGTCGCTGGAGGTGATCGAGCACGCGCTGGACGACTACAAGCGCGATCTGGGCAGCTTCGACGCGCGCATCCAGATGCGGTTCTCCTTCCCCGCGAAGGTGCAGTCGCTGCGCTCGGGCCTGACGGGCTGGCAGTATTACGACATCGCGCTGGAACTGGTGGACGTGGCCGGGGAGCGCAAGAAGATGATGCACCTCGACTACGTCTATTCCTCCACCTGCCCGTGTTCGCTGGAACTGTCCGAACACGCGCGCCAGACGCGGGGCCAGCTGGCGACGCCGCATTCGCAGCGGTCGGTCGCGCGCCTGTCGGTGGAAATGCGGGGCGAGACGCGGCTGTGGTTCGAGGACCTGATCGAGATCGCCCGCGCCGGCGTGCCCACCGAAACGCAGGTCATGGTCAAGCGTGAGGACGAGCAGGCCTTTGCCGAGCTGAACGCCGCCAACCCGATCTTCGTGGAAGACGCGGCGCGGTCGTTCTGCGCGGCCCTTCAGGCCGATCCCCGCATCGGCGACTTCCGCGTCGTGGCGAGCCACCAGGAATCCCTGCACTCCCACGACGCCGTGTCCGTCCTGACCGAAGGCCCCACCTTCGCCCAGGCCAGCCTCGACCCGAAACTCTTCGCAACCCTGTTCCACGTTGGCTGAAGAGGCAAGAGAACGGAGGGC
>NZ_JBNJLK010000048.1:0-1034 GCF_051195255.1 Falsirhodobacter sp. 1013
GCCGCTTTCCCGGAGGGGCCGGAGCGGGTGCACGCGCTGATCGCGTTCCAGATGATGCTGGGGCTTTTCTCCATCGCGATCGGCGCGACGGGTATGGCGCACAAGGTGGTCGCGGCCATCCCGCAGGCGATCAAGTCGGGCATCATCATCGGCGCGGGCATTGCCGCGATCATCTCGGTCTTCCAGATCGGCGGACGGTTCGACACCTTCCCCTTCACGATCAGCATCGCGGTGGGCGTCGCGTTCTACGTCATCTTCTCGCGCCACTTCGCCCGCCTGAAGGAACGGGGCGGGGTGTTCGGCACCATCGGCAAGCTGGGTATCTTCCCGATCATCGCCTTGGCGATCATCGTCGCACCGCTGTTCGGGGAAGCACCCTGGCCAAGCCTTGAATGGGGATTCTCGTCCCCCGACTTCACGACGCTGTGGCGGGAATACACGGTGTTCGGCCTTGGCCTGCCGCCACTGTCGATGTTCATCACCGCGATTCCGACGGTTCTGGCTGCCTATATCGTGGTGTTCGGTGACGTGCTTCAGGCCCGCGCGATCCTTGACGAGGCCGATGCCAAGCGCGAGGACGAGAAGATCGACTACAGCCCCGACCGCGCGCACCTGATCTTTGGCGGACGCAATGCGATCATGTCGATCCTCGGGCCGGACACCACGATGTGCGGGCCGCTCTGGGCCGCGATGCATGTCGTGATCGTGGAACGGTTCACCCAAGGCAAGAAGGCCATGAGGTCGATCTTCGGCGGTGCGGGATCGTTCCGCTGGGGCACGAACACCGGCCTGCTGCTGATGCCGATCGTGACACTGGTGCAGCCGATCCTTGGCGTGGCACTGGCGCTGACGCTGCTGATCCAAGGCTATGTCTCCGTCCGGATCGGCGTGATGGAGGCGCGGTCGCAGCGCGATCTCGGCATCGCCGGCGTCGTGGGGGCGGTGCTTGCGACGCGCGGGGCGGCATGGGCCTTTGCGGTGGGTGTCGTGCTGTGCCTGCTGATCTACGGCCGCGACTTCTTCCGCGGCGAGAC
>NZ_JBNJLK010000049.1:0-945 GCF_051195255.1 Falsirhodobacter sp. 1013
CGCCGCCTGGACGAACAGCATCCGCAGGTATCGGCTGCCTCGCTTGGTGACTCGGCCGAGAACCGTGCGTCCACTGGTGCTGACCTGACGGGGCACCAAACCAACCCAAGCCGCGAAGTCGCGATCGCGGTCGCAGGCTTCGCCCTTCCCGATTGCCGCGACCAGCGCCGTCGAGATCATCGGACCGATGCCGGGGATGGTCATGGCGTTGGCGCAGTTCTCCTCGATCTGGCTGACCTCCTTGATCTCGCTCGAAGTCGCGTCGATCCGCCGGTCAAGCCAGTGCCAATCGTCCCGAAGGCCCGCCCGTCAGGATGGCACGCATCCTTGAAAAGATCTCGGCGGGCCGCTGCTCAAGGATCGTGTCGAAGGAGTTGTTCAGCGCCCGCAGACCGGGACGAACCGTGATGTTCTGCTCGATCAGGAAGGCACGGATCTGGTTGATGGTCGCTGTGCGACGCGACACCAGCCGGGACCGGACGCGGTGCAGCGCCTGCAGATCGAGCTGATCCTGATCCTTCACGGAGACCGTCCGCAGGTTCGGGCGGAGGGCAGCTTCGGCGATGGCCTCGGCATCATTGTAGTCGTTCTTCTGCCCCTTGTTGAACGGCTTCACGTAAATCGCCAGGATGATCCGCGGCTCGAAGCCCATCGCCCGCAAGGTCCGGCTGACAAAGTGGGCACTGAGGCAGGCCTCCATGCCGACCACGCATCGCGGAAGGCCGTCGAAGACGATGGTCAGCGCCTGCCGCCTTATCTGCTGGCGGATGACAAGCTGCCCGCTATGGTCTCGACCAAGTGAAACGTGTCCTTGCCGATGTCGATGCCAACAACGGCGAGGGTCTCAAAGCTTCCTGCTTTCTTCACGCGCATGGCTGCTTCTCCTTTCGATGCGGTGATCCCGTTCAGGATAACACAACGCTGGGGGAGCAGCCGGCACATCCC
>NZ_JBNJLK010000050.1:0-846 GCF_051195255.1 Falsirhodobacter sp. 1013
CTAGGGTCAGGACTCGTTCTTGATCACAGCCAAAACAGGACGGTTGCGGCCAACGCGATTGCGGAGAGGTAGGTTTCCGGGCACCTGTCGTAACGCGTGGCGACACGTCTCCAGTCCTTCAGGCGACCGAACATTATCTCGATGCGGTTACGCCTTTTGTAGCGGCGCTTATCGTATTTCACGGGCTTCTTGCGGGACTTCCGGCCGGGGATGCAGGCGCTTATCCCTTTGGCTTCCAACGCTTCTCGCAGCCAGTCGGCGTCATATCCCCTGTCCGCCAGAAACCAGTCCGCCTTCGGCAGGCTGCCCAACAGTGCTGCCGCACCGGTGTAATCGCTGACCTGCCCTGCCGATATGAAGAACCGGATGGGACGGCCTTTCGCATCGGTGACAGCATGCAGCTTCGTGTTCATGCCGCCTTTTGTTCGGCCGATCTGGCGACCCCGCCCCCCTTTTTCGCGCGCAGGCTACAAGCCGTGCGATGCGCCTTCAGATACGTGGCATCGATCATGATCGTCTTCGGATCGGCGCCTTCGGCGGCCAGGCCGACCATGATCCGCGCGAAGACCCCATTATCGCTCCAACGCTTCCAGCGATTGTAGAGGGTCTTGGCCGGTCCGTATTCCCTCGGAGCATCGCACCACCGCAAGCCATTGCGATTGATGAAGATAATGCCACTGAGAACCCTGAGATCATCAACACGCGGGCGGCCATGACTCTTGGGAAAGAAAGGACGAAGGCGGGCCATCTGCGCCTCGGTCAGCCAGAACAGGTTGCTCATCGATCAGGTCTCCTTGCGGAGCCTGAATCATGCTGAGACCGTAAAATCAATGGGTCTGGAGCCTA
>NZ_JBNJLK010000051.1:0-786 GCF_051195255.1 Falsirhodobacter sp. 1013
GGGCTTTCGAACGCGCTGATGCTGGGGCCGGTCCTGCGGTTCAACATGAAGGCGGCGGCACCGCTTTATGCGGAGCTAGCTGACGTGCTGCTTGGGCCATCAGATGAAGGGGTTCAGGCGCGATCGGTGGCATTCGTCGATCACATGCAGTCGTTGATGGACCGCTCCGACGCGCCGCGCCGTCTGCGCGACGTCGGCGTGACGGAAGACAGCCTGCCGATGCTGGCCGCAGATGCCATGAAGCAGACGCGCCTTCTGGGCAACAATCCGGTGCCGGTGACCGAAGCCTGCGCGCTTGCGCTTTACACCGAGGCGTTCTGACAGCTTCGACCGCCCCAAGGGGCGGTCGTCATGGGGACGCCGCAAGGCGTGAGGGATGGGCCAGAACAGGCCCGATGGGGAGATAGAAATGACCACACACCGCGAAGACGGTGCCGAGCAGCCATTCTGGCCTGCCGGACCTTTCAAGATACGCCTGCCGTTCGTGCATTACCGCTTCGAATGGCCGGATTACTTCCAGGGCCTGCTGATGTGTGCCGTGGATCTGGCAGCGATTCCACTAATGGTGGAACTTCTGGGCATGCCGTTCGAGGTTGCGCTGGCCGTCGTGATACTGAACGGCATCCTTTATCTGGCACACCATCTGCTGGGTGATCCGGTGGTTCCGGGCTGGATCACGCCGGCGATTCCGCTTCTGATGGCCTATTGCGCCGCTTTCCCGGAGGGGCCGGAGCGGGTGCACGCGCTGATCGCGTTCCAGATGATGCTGGGGCTTTTCTCCATCGC
>NZ_JBNJLK010000052.1:0-611 GCF_051195255.1 Falsirhodobacter sp. 1013
CGATCGCGCTGTGGGGTCGGTCTTCGTTGTGGTGTCGACGCCAATCCTCCAGCTTTTCCCGTGCGACCGCGAGGCTCATGACGTTGCCAGCGTCGCGCCATTGGTCCGAGCGACAATGGCGACGTGTGTTCAGACACTCGGACCGGAGCTTGCTGTTGAACGCCTCGATGAAGCCGTTGTCGGTGGGCTTGCCGGGGCGTGGGAAGTCCAGCGTGCCATCGTTGGCATAAGCCCATAGATCGAGATCGCGGGAAAGGAACTCGCTGCCGTTGTCGACCCGGATGGTTCTGGGATAGCCGAGTTGGCCGCAAACCCGTTCCAGTGTCTGGACCACATTTTCGCCGCGGTAGGTGAAGCGCGGATCGGCCGCCGGACAAAAGCGGGACTGCGTATCGACGATCGTCAGGATGCGCAGCTTGTTGCCCAAGGCCAACTGGTCATGGACACATTCCATGGCCCAGACATCATTCGGCCCGACGGCCTCGGCGCGATCCTCGCGCAGCTTCGCCTTGACCCGCCGCTTCGGATGCTTGTTGCGCAACTGGAGACGCAAATCGTTGTAAATCCTTCGGGTTTTCTTGATGTTCACCTACCAACCTTCCCGTCGCAGC
>NZ_JBNJLK010000053.1:0-605 GCF_051195255.1 Falsirhodobacter sp. 1013
CCAAGCTACGACCATGTGCACCACCCGGCGAGAATTTGCACTCGCGGGACATAGTCCGGCTCCGGACATAGTTCCGCCTATTGCCTGCGGGCAATAGGCGGAAAAAGCCCGGAAGCATCTGATAGGCGCTGGTGCCGTCATTGGCGTTCACAAGGATGATCTCGAACGCCTCGCCGTCGCCGTTGGTGATGGAGCGGTGACGCAGACGCAGCATGTGCTTGGTAAACTCGGCCTTGCCGGCAATGCGGGTGCGGGCCTGTTGGGCCATGAAGGGTTCAAAGCCTTCGGCGCGAAGGTTGTTCAGCACGTCGATGGTCGGCACGGGGGCAAAGCGGGCGCTGCGGCTTTCGTGCGCCTCGGCGGCAAAGATGGACGGAACGCGGGCGCGCAAGGCGTCGTCGGTCAACGCTTCGCCATGGCCCCGGATCGAGCCGCCGTTGGTCATTCCGCGCATGAAGTTCTGATAGCCCATGATCGTCTCCTTTTGTGGCGAGAACCTTCCGGCTTGGTGCGCCCTCTTTCCAGAATGGGCTGGCCGTGAAGGTGAGACGCGGCTTGCCCGCGCCTCTCCTTCAGGGACTGCCTTCCGGCGAGGAACGGGGGGA
>NZ_JBNJLK010000054.1:0-602 GCF_051195255.1 Falsirhodobacter sp. 1013
CCCGTTCCTCGCCGGAAGGCAGTCCCTGAAGGAGAGGCGCGGGCAAGCCGCGTCTCACCTTCACGGCCAGCCCCATTTTCAAGGAAGGGCGCACCAAGCCGGAAGGTTCTTGCCACAAAAGGAGACGATCATGGGCTATCAGAACTTCATGCGCGGAATGACAAACGGCGGCTCGATCTACGGTCGCGGCGAAGCCTTGACCGACGACGCCTTGCGCGCCCGCGTTCCATCCATCTTCGCCGCCGAGGCCCACGCCAGCCGCAGCGCACGCTTTGCACCCGTGCCCACCATCGACGTGCTGAACAACCTTCGCGCGGAAGGCTTTGAGCCCTTCATGGCCCAACAGGCCCGCACCCGCATCGAAGGCAAGGCCGAGTTTACCAAGCACATGCTGCGTTTGCGTCACCGCTCCATCACCAACGGCGACGGCGAGGCGTTCGAAATCATCCTTGTGAACGCCAATGACGGCACCAGCGCCTATCAGATGCTTCCCGGCTTTTTCCGCCTATTGCCTGCGGGCAATAGCCGGAACTATGTCCGGAGCCGGACTATGTCCCGCGAGTGCAAAGAAGCGCTTAATTACGGGATGATACCAAGTCATT
>NZ_JBNJLK010000055.1:0-580 GCF_051195255.1 Falsirhodobacter sp. 1013
GTGGAGGCGCTGAAGGTCGGACCGGGAACGGAAGAGGGCGTGACCATCGGCCCGATGATCGAGGAGAAGGCCATCGCGAAAGTCGAGGCGCACATCGCCGATGCCCTGTCGAAAGGGGCGACCCTGGTCACGGGCGGCAAGCGTCTTGGCGGGCTGTTCTTCCAGCCGGGCATCCTGACGGGCGTGACGCCCGACATGGCCGTCACCCACGAGGAGACTTTCGGCCCCCTCGCCCCCCTGTTCGCCTTCGACACCGAAGACGAGGCCGTCCGCATGGCCAACGACACGATCTTCGGCCTTGCCGCCTACTTCTATACCGAGAATTACAGCCGCGCAGTCCGCGTGGCGGAGGCGCTGGAATACGGGATGGTCGGCCACAACACCGGCCTGATTTCCAACGAGGTGGCACCGTTCGGGGGCGTGAAGCAGTCCGGGCTGGGGCGAGAAGGGTCGAAATACGGCATCGAGGAATACCTGGAGACCAAATACATCTGCAGCGCCGTGGCGCGCTGAGGGAGGGATGACAATGACGATGACGGCATTCAGCTTCGACACCGTGGCCTCGACGGTCATGGAATGG
>NZ_JBNJLK010000056.1:0-580 GCF_051195255.1 Falsirhodobacter sp. 1013
GTGGAGGCGCTGAAGGTCGGACCGGGAACGGAAGAGGGCGTGACCATCGGCCCGATGATCGAGGAGAAGGCCATCGCAAAGGTCGAGGCGCACATCGCCGACGCCCTGTCGAAAGGGGCGACTTTGGTCACGGGCGGCAAGCGTCTTGGCGGGCTGTTCTTCCAGCCGGGCATCCTGACGGGCGTGACGCCGGACATGGCCGTCACCCACGAGGAGACCTTCGGCCCCCTCGCCCCCCTGTTCGCCTTCGACACCGAAGACGAGGCCGTCCACATGGCCAACGACACGATCTTCGGCCTTGCTGCCTACTTCTATACCGAGAATCACAGCCGTGCAGTCCGCGTGGCGGAGGCGCTGGAATACGGGATGGTCGGTCATAACACCGGCCTGATTTCCAACGAGGTGGCGCCGTTCGGGGGCGTGAAGCAGTCCGGGCTGGGGCGCGAAGGGTCGAAATACGGCATCGAGGAATACCTAGAGACCAAATACATCTGCAGCGCCGCGGCGCGCTGAGGGAGGGATGACAATGACGATGACGGCATTCAGCTTCGACACCGTGGCCTCGACGGTCATGGAATGG
>NZ_JBNJLK010000057.1:0-567 GCF_051195255.1 Falsirhodobacter sp. 1013
CAGGGTGAGCCAGCCGGCGCCACCGGCTGAAGCCTGCTGTCGTACGAGCTTTCGGCGGATGACGTCCTGCAGCATCTCCCGGTCCAGCGTCAGGTCAGCCACAATCTTCTTCAGCCGGCTGTTCTCCTCTTCCAGCGCCTTCAGCCGCCGCATCTCGTCGGGCAGCAGCCCGCCATACCGCTTCTTCCAATTGAAGTCGGTCGCCGCCTCGCGGCAGATCTCCGCGACCAGCGTGCCTTCCTTGCCCTGCTTCAGGATGAACGCCTTCTGCGCTTCCGTAAGCCTTGATGCTTTCGTCGTTCTCGGTTCCTTTCCCAGCCAAGGAAGTTTCGCCAAAAATCCCAGCTTCAAACGGTCCATTTTCAGGGGGCAGAGCACAGGCTCGATCTCCTCCAGATCCCGAACCAGTTGCGCCGCCGGATGTATGCAAGGGAGGATCACGGCGGCCCACCTTCGGTCACCCAAAGTGCCTAAGTGTCTGATTGCACGGTTTGATGGTGCGATCCTTTTGTTGGAATGGAAGGATGCCCTATGGGCCGTTCGTCATGGCAGCGCCACGACCATGCA
>NZ_JBNJLK010000058.1:0-552 GCF_051195255.1 Falsirhodobacter sp. 1013
GCCGATCTCTTGAAGCTCTACATCTACGGATACCTGAACAGGGTACGGTCCAGTCGCCGGTTGGAGGTGGAGACGCGACGCAACCTCGAAGTTATCTGGCTGCTCCGCCGCCTGACGCCAGACTTCAAGACAATCGCAGACTTCCGACGCGACAACAGGATGGCGTTTCGTCAGGTGTTTCGGGAATTCGTCGTGCTGTGTCGGGAACTCGACTTGTTCGGACGAGAGCTGATCGCGGTCGACGGCACCCGGATCAAGGCGGTGAACAGCCGGGAGCGGAATTTCACCAAAGCGAAGCTGGCCAAAGCTATGGCGGACAGCGATGAGCGCTTGGCGCGGTATCTCCAGCAGCTCGACGAGGCCGACAAGGACGGTGAGGACGCGTCGCAGGGCGGCACCGTCGAGAGGCTTCAGGAGAAGATCGCGGTGATCCGGGAGCGGCGTGGACGGCTTGAGGCTCATGGAAAAGCTCTCGCGGACAGCGGCGAGGACCAGATCTCGCTGACCGATCCGGACGCGCGCGCGATGCACTCCAGCAGCCGCGTCGGGGTC
>NZ_JBNJLK010000059.1:0-547 GCF_051195255.1 Falsirhodobacter sp. 1013
TCTGCAAGATCTGGACAGAAGAGCCGGACATATTCATCCTGAACCCGATCCAGAAGATGCCGGGATAGAACACCTAGGCCATCAACTTGATGCACGGCTTTCTCAAGCTTTACAGCAAGGCATCTGTTTCATCAGCTTCCGGAAGCTGATATACGTTCGCTCGATTTTGATTCAAACGCATTCTAATCACTTGGGCAAGCAGAACTCCCGATAGCATTCCACGACTTCAAGCGTTGATAGGCTGGTTTGGAAGTGAAACAGGTCGCGGAGGATTAGATCTGCTGCAAAGCCCTTAGTGCACTCGTCCCTGCAATGGAGGCATGGCAAGACAATACCCGAGGAATGCGTCTTCTTGAGGAAGATGATCAATTGCGTGAGATGAGAACGGCTTTACGGAGCATGTGTTAACTTTTTATCAACAGACTTGTGGCAGGGTCTTGGACTTGGCGTCACCCGAAGGTGTTTTTCCGATGAACATTCGTGCTGATCTTCCTCCGACGCGGGCCGAGGCGGAGGCGGCGCTGGACGTGCTGCGCGGCTACACGGC